>PWZA01000017.1 GCA_003567655.1 Dehalococcoidia bacterium | reverse complement strand
GCTTGGGAAGCAAGCACTCTACCGCTGAGTTACACCCGCATGAGAGCCCTGACGGTCATAGACCACTTACGAAGTATGCCCGCTGAGTTTATCACCTCCCGGTGGATTGTGACAAGCTCAAGGTAAATCGGCTGCTGTGACTGCGTAATCGATCAGGTCATGGAACATGCTGAGATGCCCGGAAAAACGCGCGGTTGACCGCATGAAATGCAGGGCAAGACGCATCGATTGGGATCTGTGTTGAACAGTTTCGCCGCCTCCTGCCGGATGCAAGAAGAGATTCGAGATTATGACTCCGCTCCTGCGGACTAACTATCGAGACTGGTATACGTCCATGCTGACGTGGGCATTATGGTGTATGTGGTTATCCTCGGCTCCGATGCCAGGTGGGTCTCCGCCTCCTTCAGTAGCTGCTGGCTGATCCTAGAACTCTCCCATGCTTCCCAGTGCTCAATCCTCTCCCAATTGTATAGAAGAGCCACAATGGATGTGTCTTGCACGCTTCTGATATGCTCAGCGCTGATGAAGCCCGGAAAGGTCAACGCATATGACCTGAGCTTTACCAGCAGGGGCTGGATATCCGCCCCCTCCTTCAACTGGTAACCTACGATAACCTTTACCATCTTTCTCCCTCCCTCTGACGAACAATGACCGGCCTCTGCTGCGCTACGGACCGGGATACTACATCAACAGATGCTATCGCATCTTCCGGCTGCTGCACGTCCTAACAGCTTACGCTAGATTCTATCACCATGATCACCCCAAGCGAAAGCCCCAGTCCGACTCAGAGGGAAAACCATCTCATAACAATGCCCGCGGTAGACGGAACCCTCGAACATCAACTAATACCCGACGGACCCCGCTGCAGCACATTAGCCTGAACTCTTCCCCTGCCATATCAGAATCCTCATATGCCCGGCACACACCCGGGAGCTCTGATCATCAACACAGGGACACAACTGGCCCTGAAGACTCTCTCGGCAACACTGCCGTGAGTCCACCTGCTCACTCCGGACCGACCATGGCTGGACATTACTATGACGTCGACATCGTTATTGGCGGCATATGAGGCTATGCTATCGGCAGGAGGCCAGCAGAGCACATCAACCCGCACCTTCACTCCTGTCGCTTTGAGCTTCTTGGCCACCCTCTCGAGATACCTCTGCGCCTGCTTTTCTTTCTTCCCGAAACTCACGGTCGTCTCGATGCCACCCCTCTGAACCCCCGGATCCTCCCGACTATGATAGAGCTCGCGTGCTTCGGGAGCCCGCACCTGAGCCTGCACCCGTTCGGTAGCACTGACCAGTATGATCTCCTCTGCACCACATCCCCTGGCCAACTCTTCAACGTGTGGCAGTGCACACTCCGCTAACTTTGAGCCGTCTAAAGGCACCAAGATCTTCTTGTACATTTTCCGCCTCCTTTGAGCAGGATTTTAGCACCAAAACCGATAGCGGGAAAGTGAGCCCCCTATACGGCAGATCGGCTCCGTCAGGCACCCGGGTCTGTGTCCGGGACGGCCAGACACCTCTGCCGCCTGCCGAGCGAGCGCCGGAACTATCGGCAGAGCTCCAGGTTACTGCATGTGGAAGAAAACCAGGCGCGAGCATGATCGGGGGCAGCGGATAGGATGTCAGGCAACTCGATCAGTCTATCAATCGGGAGGAATGAGCGTCAGCAGCTTCTTGACGATTCCCGGGTACTTGGCGATAAACAGTAGCTCATCCTCCACCAGCGGTCTCTGCGAAGCCACGTTTGCATATCTAACCAGTTCCAGAATCCGCTCTCCCTGCGCTTCGTCCTTGAATTTGACGGCCATCTGTCCCATTATGCGTTTGAAGCCGGATATTCCGCCGTATTGTCCGGAGCATATCTGGCTGCCCGTGTCCACGATCTCGGGCTCACCCCGACCTACTTCGTCGAAACTGTACAGTTCGTAATTCTCGGGGTCCTTCAGCACACCGTCAGCATGAATGCCCGACCCATGGGCAAAGGCATTAGCTCCAACACCGGGCTGGTTTATGGGAATAGGCACTCCGAAGGCATAGCTGGCGAATTTGCTTATCTTCCAGGCCCTCGTCAGATCTACAGGCGTCTCAAGCCTGTAGCCTTCCGCAAATCCTTTGGCCTTGGTGATAGCGAGGGCCGTGGCCACAAGGTCAGCATTACCGGCCCTCTCGCCGATTCCGTTTATGGTGGTGTTGATGTAAGCGTCCTGCCCGCCGTCAACGGCCCCCCTGGCCCCTGCAAGAGAATTGGCGACAGCCATTCCGAGATCGTTATGACAGTGAATCTCTATGGGCATGCCCAGTTTCTCCGCCAGCATTCTCGCATTCGAGTAGATGGTAAAAGGGTTGTCATAGCCCAGGGTGTCACAGTATCTAAATCGTTCGGCTCCGTGTTCTATAGCTGCCCGGCCGAACTCAATCAGAAAATCCGTTTCTGTGCGTGAGGCATCCTCAGCGTTTACCCCTACGGTTTCAGTGCCATGCGCCTTCGCGCATATAACAGCATCCACCATCATAGATACTATGTCTTCCCGGCTCTTCGTGCCCTGGAACTTGCCCTGGATCATCTGGTCCGAAGTGGAAATCGAGAGATTCAGATGCCTGATGCCCGGCACAAGCTCGAATGCCCGCTCCACATCGGTAACAGTGGCTCTCACCCAACCTCCGAGACGAATGGGTTGCAGCACCCCCATCTCCGCCAACTCCAGGTTTGCCTGCAGGTAGAATGATTCATGCCTGGTGGTCGGGAAACCGAATTCAGACTGGAAGACCCCCATTTCGTTGAGGTACATGTTGATCATGGTCTTCTCAAGCTTAGAGAGCCCGAGGCGCGCAGTCTGAACGCCATCGCGATTGGTAACATCTATGAAGTAGATCCTGGCCATCATCTCCTCCCGGGCAGGTGAACTCAGTAAGCGTATCATCATTGCCCGGGGTTATCAAATGATTTTCGGCCTATGTCCTGCTGTAACAGGGCAAGGCTTCCTCATCTGCGGCGTTTGGATTATACTAGAGGCAATGACAGCCAGGGCAGTTGAATGGCTCGAAGGCAAGCTACGTGTACTGGACCAGAGCAAGCTACCCCGGGAGCAAGTCTATGCCGACCTGGGCGACTACCGCGATGTAGTACTGGCCATTAAGGACATGAGGGTCCGGGGAGCGCCGGCCATCGGTATCACAGCCGCCTATGGTGTCGCTCTCGGGGCATCGGCGATTGAGACATCGGACAGGGACGTATTCATGGTCAGGCTGAGAGAGATCATGCATTCTTTTTCCGAATCAAGGCCGACCGCGGTAAACCTCTTCCGATCCCTTGAGCGAATGAAGAGGGCTGCCGATGGAGCAGACGTGGGTGAGATGAAGAAGGCACTGATAGATGAAGCAGCGGCGATTCACGAAGAAGAGATGGCAGCCACCAGGCGGATCAGCGAGTCAGGAGCCGGGCTTATCCAGGATGGTTTCTGCGTGCTCACTCACTGCAATGCCGGCCCTCTGGCCACCGCGGGCTACGGCACAGCTCTGGGTATTATCAAGGCAGCCCACGAGCAGGACAAGCACATCAGAGTCCTGGCCACCGAGACCCGTCCTCTTCTCCAGGGGGCAAGGCTTACCGCGTGGGAACTGAAACAATGCGACATACCCGTAACGCTGATTACGGATTCGATGGCCGGCCATTTCATGCAGCAGCAGAAGATAGACTGCGTCATCGTCGGTGCGGACAGGATCGCTGCCAATGGCGACGTGGCCAATAAGATCGGTACATATACCCTGGCGGTAGTGTCCAGAGAAAACAACATCCCGTTCTATGTAGCAGCTCCCAACAGCACTATCGATGTTTCTCTGAACTCAGGATCGCGAGTTCCTATTGAGGAGCGGAGCCCTGACGAGGTGACCTCCTTCAGGGGAGTTCGCATAACTCCGGAAGGGATAACGGCAGCCAATCCTGCCTTTGACGTCACCCCGCACCGTTATGTAACCGCCATAATCACCGAGAGCGGTGTGATGAGAGAGCCCTACACGGAAAGCCTGAAGACCCCGGCCGCCTGAGACCGCCACCGGTAATTACGCCACGGACCAGCGAACACCAGGCGGTGATTCACCTAACAAGCACTACTGAGGCAGCCAGTCTTAACAGCGTAACATTATGTCAACATTAGTTGCTCATAACCGGGTAAAGCCATCAAGGGCTTTGTGTTTCGGGGCCGGCCCCGATCAACGCACCGAACATATGGTGGTAGAGCCCCTTCCTGGCCAGGAGTTCCCGGTGAGAACCGATCTCAGCGATCCTTCCGTCCTCCAGGACGACGATGCGATCGGCCCTGGTTACGGTAGAGAGCCTGTGGGCGATAATGAGACAGGTGCGCCCCTTCATCAGCCGGCGGAACGATTTCTGCATAACACGTTCGGCATGGGTATCCACATTGGAGGTGGCTTCGTCAAGCACTATGATGGGCGGATTAGCGAGGATTGCCCGGGCCAGGCAGACGAGCTGACGCTGTCCCGCACTGAGGTTCTGACCTCGCTCCCCGACGTGGGTCTCGTAGCCCTGGTCCAGGCGCGAGATGAAGTCGTGGGCGCCCGCCTTCCTGGCTGCCTCAACCACCTCTTCACGCGTAGCTTCCGGACGTCCGTACCGGATGTTATCCTCAATGGTGCCGTAGAAGAGAAACGGATCCTGAGTTACCACACCTATCTGACGCCTCAGTGACTGCTGGGTGACCGTATTCACATCATAGCCGTCCACGGTAACCTGCCCCTCATCCACTTCATAGAAGCGGGTTATGAGGTTAACCAGGCTGCTCTTGCCGGCGCCGGTTCGCCCCACAATAGCCACTGTCTCGCCGGGTCTAACTGTGAGGTCTATGTCGTGGAGGACCCTGGTTCCCTGAGTATAGCCAAAGCTAACCCCTTCAAACCTGATCTCCTTGGCCTCGGGCAACTCAGGGGCCCCGGGCCGGTCTGTTATCTCAGGCTCAACATCAAGCAGTTCAAAGATACGCGCTCCCGATGCCATAGCCCGCTGGATTTCGACATACTCCATGGTGAGTTCGAGTACCGGATCGAAGAAACGCCGGACCCAGAGCATGAAAGCTACCAGAACACCGACACTCATCTCCCCAGCCAGCACCTGAGCCCCGCCGAAATAGATAACCAGGGCGGTGCCGACGGCGGTCAGCGTTTCAACCATCGGCCACATGGCCGCCTGTAACCTGGCTGCGCGTACGTTGGCACTAAAATGCTCCCTGTTTACGTTTTCGAATTGCTCAGAGTTGACTTCCTCCCGGGTCAGGCTCTGTGTCACCCTCACACCGGCTATGCCCTCTTGAAGCTGAGCATTGACCGTGGCGATAGCCCGCCGCACCTTTATGAAGGCCTGGCGCGCATATTTCTGCCATATGAATGTCACTATTGCCAGTGCAGGCACTACGCTAAGGGTGAGCAGCGCCAGCGAGGTGTTCAGTACCAGCATCCAGATGGCTATGGCGATCAGCGTCAGAGCACTGAAAACAACGTTAAGCATTCCGCTGGCAAGGAGTTCCTGTATTTGCTGCACGTCGTTCTGCACGCGCGACATGATTCTCCCCACCAGATTGCGGTCGAAGAAGCTCAGCGAAAGCTTTTGCAGGTGGTTGAACATCTCGGTGCGCATTCTGTAGAGTATTTTCTGTCCCACAAAGCCCGTGAACAGTTCTTCCAGATAGCGGCCGCCCCAACCCAGCATTACCACCGCGACTACGACGATAACAATGGTGTCGAGCCCGCTGAGGTCACCCAAGTCGGCATGGTCGATTGCCAGACCTGCCAGATAGGGCACCGCTATGGTAGAGAGGGTACGAAACACCATTCCGGTGGCTCCCACACCAAGATTGCGTTTGACCGGTCCCAGGTATCTGATCAGCCGTCCGGCGACCCTGGAGTCATACACCTTGCCCATCACCTTATCCGAGTCGAAGGTGCCGGACAACTGGCCCGCCCCATGATGGCCGCCGCTTTGTTGTGCACTCATTCTTTCTTATACTGTCCTAACAAATCCTCTTCACTATGAATCAGGCGGCCTCAAGGTCGGAACCATCGCCTGCAGTCAGTTGCGATTCGTATATTTCTCGATAGTGGCCGTCTTTGCTAATGAGCTCGCTGTGTGTACCCCTCTCCACGACCTCACCATCCTCAAGCACCAGGATGAGGTCCGCATTTCTGATTATCGGCAGGCGGTGTGTGATGATAAAGGTAGTGCGCCCCTTGATCAACTCCTGCAAGGCGCGGCGGATGAGCAGCTCAGTTTCCACGTCAACACTGGAAGTGGAGTCATCCATAATGAGAATACGGGGGTTCATGAGGAGGGTGCGGGCCACAGCCAGCCGCTGTCTCTGTCCGCCGGAGAGGGTAACCCCCCGCTCCCCGACCCACGTTTCATACCCATCGGGAAGGCTCTCGATGAAATCATGAAGCTGAGCTGCCCTGGCGGCAGCCGCTACCTGCTCCATATCGGCATCGATTGTACCGTAGGCAATGTTATCCCGAATCGTAGCCGAAAACAGAAACGTATTCTGCTGGACTATCCCCACGTTCCTGCGGAGCGAGGCCAGAGTAACATCACGGATGTCTATGCCATCAATCTTAATGCTGCCGCTGCTCACGTCGTAGAACCGCGGTATCAGGTGGGCGATAGTGCTCTTGCCGCTGCCCAAGCCACCCACCAGTGCCACCAGATAACCCGGCTCTGCGCTGAAGCTAACGTTCTGAAGGACGGGAGCCGACGAATCGTAACTGAAGCTGACGTCTTCAAAACTGACGGCCGCATTGATGGCTTTGAGCTCGACAGCACCCGGCTTCTCCCGAACTACGGATTCGGTATCCAGTATCTCGAGAATGCGCTGTCCTCCCGATACAGTGCGGCTGAGAATATTCGTGATGAATCCCAGGCGCCGCACAGGCATAGCCATAATGATCAGGTAGAATATGAACTGGGACAGTTGACCAATACTCATGGTGCCGGCGACCCCCTGACGTCCACCGTACCACAAGATGAGAGGTATAGGTATGGTTACCAGGAACACCATGAGAGACAGGTTGAACGCTCTCTTACGGGTGGCGCTGATGTGCTCATCGTACAACACCGTGGCCTGGGCAGAGAATTTGTCGCTCTCCTCCTGCTCGTGTGCAAAAGACCTTACCACCCTTACCCCAGTCAAATTCTCCTCCAGTATAGTACCCAGAACCGCCATCAATTGCTGAATCTTGAGCCAGATGGGACGGAGCAGCCTGGCGACGACAACCGCCCGCCAGCCTACGGCAGCCAGGAACGCCATGGTCATCAGTGCCAGCGGCAGGTTCGCCCGCATGAGCAGAAAGGTGATGGCGAGGAACAGGATGGCTATCTGGACCATACCGAGCAAGCCCCTGCCAAAGAACATGCGTATTGCCTCGACATCGGCAGTGCCGCGGGACATAAGCTCTCCCGTCTGCGCCTGGTCGTGAAAGGCAAAACTCAAGCGCTGTAGTTTGTCGTAGAGAGCATTTCTTATATCGTAGGCTGTCTTCTGCGATACTACTTCGGTCATATAGGCGTAGCCAAAGGCGGAGAGGCCCCTCATGGCGCCGGCACCGACCACAGCCAAGGCCAGCCACATGAGAGTTCCAGCTTCACCCTCGGCAACTACAGTATCGATTGCGCTACTGATGAGCTGAGGTATGGCCAGGACGAAGGCTGTGCTTGCCAGCATGCAGATAAAGGCCGCAAGCAGCCGCCGCCGGTATCTCTTGACGAAGCCCATCAACCTGAGTAGGATTTTCATATCGCCTGCGTTTCGAGTTGCCCTGTCAGTGTACTAGGGGCAAACACTAGATTCTAACTCTATTGCCGGGCATTGTCCAAACATGACTCTCGTCGGAATCATTACCCTGCTGCCTTACAAGCTATGCTACGTGACGGAAAGTGAAAGGCAGTATCACATACGCACCGATGACAATCGTCTGCCGGTTCCGGTGGTCAGGAATGCCGTTTGCCCCCTTACTCCCGACAGTCAACCCCAGTACTTTCAGTCCTTGACACGAGTGCCTTAGCCATGCTACTCTATAATTGCCGGGTAGTAAGATTGAACGCCTGGCAAGGAGGTGGGGCATGACACGAAGAGAAGCTTGGTTGTGCCGATGGATGTTTCCTGAGCGAGGCTCTCTGAGGGCGTAGCCAGGAGTCGAGTTTGACAGATGGGGTGCGTTGTCAGAGAGCACATGGAAGCCCCGAGCTCTTTGTTATGAGACAAGGCTCCCGATAGATGGGGCAACGGTCACTTAGCCGTAAGATAAAGTGGAAGAGTAGGGGTGATCTAGAACTGAATAGCGATATTCAGGAGCGAGCTTCAGGATTTGAAGCTCGCTCTTCTTATTATCCGAAGCGCAACTCTACTGCAGCCAGGTTCATCTGAGGAAGCGGAAGACGAGGTTTAGAACAACGGTGAGCACGATGCTGATTATGATGCATGTCACGAGGGGAAAGAAGAACTGAAAGCCGTCTTTCTGCAGAAACATGTCCCCGGGGAGCTTCCCTAAGAAGGGAAGTCGCGACCAGAAGATCAACAGCAGGCCGAGAAACAGGAGAAAGGCCCCGCTCAGAAGCAGAATTCTGCCCGTACCTTGCACATCCATGCTGCACCCTCCCG
>PWZA01000148.1 GCA_003567655.1 Dehalococcoidia bacterium | reverse complement strand
GTATCCGTAAGGAGGGCTGTACGGCTGCGCTCATCTATCGTATAGTCCTCGTCTTTGCTGAGGCGAGATACCAACTGGGCGAATGTGTAGTACTTCTTTGCGGCTTCCTCGGCAGCCCCGCTGATAATCAACGGAGTGCGGGCTTCGTCGATGAGGATGTTATCGACCTCATCGACGATGGCGAAATTCAGTTCACGCTGCACACACTGAGATAAGTCAACCACCATGTTGTCCCTGAGGTAATCGAAGCCGAACTCGTTATTGGTACCGTATGTTATGTCCGCCCCGTAAGCCTCCCGGCGGGTAACGGGGCGCATGTGCTTCCACCGCTGGTCTTCCGACTCGTGGGCGGCATCGTAGATATACGAAGGGGCAGGCTGGTCGATAGTCTGCTGGGCATTGATGGACGCCACGCTTACACCGAGGGCATGATAGATAGGCCCCATCCAGTGGCAGTCACGCCTGGCAAGGTAATCATTTACTGTGACCAGATGACAGCCTCGCCCGGTAAGGGAATTGAGATAGGCAGGCAGGGTGGCAACCAGGGTCTTGCCCTCACCCGTCTTCATCTCCGCGATCTTGCCCTGGTGAAGGACGATCCCTCCGATGAGCTGGACATCGAAATGCCGCTGCCCTATCGTGCGCCTGGCTGCCTCCCTCACTGCGGCGAACGCCTCAGGCAGAAGACTATCCAGGTTTGCGCCATCGCTCAACCGCGCCTTGAACTCGTCGGTCTTGGCCCGCAACTCCATGTCGCTGAGCAATTCGAGCTCAGGCTCCAGCCTGTTGATCTCGTCGACATACGGCTGTAGCCTCTTCAGTTCTCTCTCGTTGGAATCGAGCAGACCCTTGAATAACTTGAACATTGCTGACCTTTAACCTTTGGCTGAGTGCTGCCTGCCTGGTGCCAGATGCCGAGCGCTGACCACCAGTCTATGACTGGAACATCGCTCCCACAGACAGGCCGGTGTGAATACGATGGATGGCCTCGCCAATGAGCGGAGCCATTGAGAGAACGGTGACCTTATCAATCCTCTTATCACCATTTACGGGTACGGTATCTGAAACGATTACTTCCTTCACCGGGCATCCGGCAATCCTCTGGATAGCCGGTCCGGAAAGAATAGGGTGAGTACAACAGGCATACACATCGGTAGCTCCATGCTCCAGGAGACAGTTCACAACTGTAACCAGAGACCCGGCGGTATCTATCTCATCATCAACAGTCAGGGCACACTTTCCTGTAACATCACCGATCACATTGAGAGTTTCAGTGGCATCAACATTGCCCACACGTCGCTTTTCAACGATGGCCAGAGATGCCCCGAGGTTGGCCGCAACATCACGGGCTACTTTAGATATGCCGATATCGGTGGCGACAACCACGAGATTATCGATTTTCTTCTTTCTGAAATACTCGGTCAGGATAGACCGGGCGGTCAGCTCATCCACAGGTATGGTGAAGAAGCCCTGGATCTGAGGAGCATGCAGGTCGACGGTGAGCAATCTGTCGGCACCGGCAGTAGTCATCAAGTCGGCGATCAAGCGGGCAGTGATGGGAACCCTGGGTTGATCCTTCTTGTCAGTGCGGCCATAGCCATAATAAGGAACGACGGCCGTTATCCTCTCTGCTGAAGCTCGCCTGAAGGCATCGAGCATGATCAGCAACTCAACCAGGCTCTTGTTAACCGGAGATGAAATGGGCTGGATGACAAAGACGTCGCGCTGCCTGACATTCTCCAGGATGCGCACGAAGATATTCTCGTTACTGAACTCAAAGACCTCTGCCTTACCCGTGGATATGCCCAGGTAATTACACACGTCCCTGGCCAGGGCAGGATGGGCAGTGCCACTAAATACCCTCAGTTCCTCCATCTTCGATTCTCCATTATCCGCAACGTAGCCCAATTATAGCATGAAACCGTTGCTATCCTGGCCCCCGCAGCCTCCCCCGGGCAAGGGCATAAAAGCAAGATACCTCAGGCCAATCCCGGAATCGGAAACTGCCGGCACATCCCTCTCACTTCGTCCCGCACCTGGTCCCGTACACGAGTATCGTCCAGCGAAGAAAGCACCTTGACAATGAGCCCTGCAATGCGCTTCATCTCGCCGGGGCCAAAACCTCTCGTCGTCACCGCCGGAGTGCCCACTCGAATGCCGCTGGTTATCCGCGGCGGCTTGGGATCAAAGGGTATGGCATTTCTGTTCACCGTGATCCCCGCTGCCTCCAGGGCTTCATCGGCGTTCTTGCCGCTGATGCCCAGTGGCGAAAGGTCAACCAGGACGATATGGTTATCGGTACCACCGGATACAATACGCATGCCATGTCCCTTCAGTTCGGAAGCAAGAGTGCGTGCGTTTTCAAGCACGGACTTCTGGTACTCGATGAAGGCGGGCTCCATGGCCTCCAGGAAGCACACAGCTTTTGCAGCGATGGTGTGCATAGCGGGGCCGCCCTGCATGCCCGGGAAGACCGCAGCATCGATACCTGAAGCCAACTGCTTATCGCAAAGAACGAGCCCTCCCCGGGGCCCGCGCAGGGTTTTCTGTGTAGTAGCAGTACTGATCTGGGCATAGGGTATCGGGGAGGGGTTGAGACCGGCAGCTATTATACCTGCCGTGTGGGCTATGTCCGCCAGCAACCTGGCACCTACCCTGTCGGCTATGCTACGAAACTTCTCAAAATCTATGACACGGGAGTAGCTACTGGCGCCGGCTACTATCAACCTGGGTTTGTGTTTCAGGGCCAACCTTTCGATCGCATCGTAGTTAAGCATCTCAGTCTCGGGATCGACTCCATACGGGACAAAGCGATAGCTCTGCCCCGAGAAGTTGACCTTAGATCCATGGGTGAGATGTCCACCGTGGCTCAGGCTCATACCCATGACTGTATCTCCGTGGTCCAGCAAGACCGAGTAGGCCGCCATATTGGCCTGGCTTCCGCTATGAGCCTGAACATTGGCGCGTTCTGCTTTGAATAGCTCCCTGGCCCTGGCAATAGCCAGGTTCTCAATCTCATCTGCATGAACACACCCGCTATAGTAGCGGCGCCCGGGATATCCTTCGGCATACTTGTCGATAATGAGAGATCTCTGAGCTTCGAGTACTGCCGGACTGACGTGGTTTTCAGAGGCGATGAGGTTGATAGTGCCTGCCTGTCTCTCTTCCTCCGCCCTGAGAATGCGCGCGATCTCGTCATCACGTTGCGACAGGGAGTGTTCCTTCGGTGTTCTCACGATTGTGCTATAATAGTACTCCACAATTCGCTCCTGGTCAACAACCGGGACTCACGAATGCAAACTCCGGGAACACCGTTGACAGAACGTGTATACAGTGATAGATTGATTTAGCAGTTGAAAGGGGGGAGTGCTAAATGGCAATAGGGGAACGAAGAGAGACCGTCCTCAGGCTGATAGTTGAGGACTACATAACGGGAGCGACACCGGTAGCTTCGCGTGCCATTGTAGAGAAGTATGGTTTACCGGTGAGCCCGGCCACCATTCGCAATGATACTGCCTACCTGGAACGGGAGGGCTATATCATCCATCCCCACCATTCAGCCGGCAGTGTTCCTACCGACAAGGCGTACCGCTATTACGTGGAGTCGCTAGGAGAGGGCGTAGAACTCCCTTCCGTTGAGGAACATCTAACCGGGTACATACTGCAGGAGGCGAGAGAGGGACTGGACCAGTGGCTCAAGATGATGGCAGCGCTTCTGGCAGGACTTGTGCGCAACCTGGTGGTCATAACTTCGCCCAAGCCGGTGCAGTGCCGAATCAAGCATCTCGACCTTGTCGCGCTGCAGGACGTCATGGCTTTGCTGATAGTGGTTCTATATGAAGCGAAGGTCACGAGGCAAGTGCTTTCATTCGGCAGAAGGGTCAGCCAGGATGAGCTAACGAGGCTGGCCAACAAGCTCACCGCCACCCATGCCGGCTTGACCGGCAGCGAGATCTTGGCCAAGACAGAAGGGCTCTCTCCGGAAGAGAGGCAGGTGTCCGAATGCGTGGCGGACGTGATCGCTGACGAGGAAAAGCTAGAGTACGGTGAACCCTATCTTGAAGGTCTTCGCCTGCTGCTTAGTCAGCCGGAGTTCACCAGCAGCCCCAGCATGCTCAGGATCATGGAGGTGCTGGAGGGTGAGGACTGGCTGAAGAGCATATTCTGCCATGAGTTCAAGAGGGGAGAGGTGAAGGTTGTTATCGGCGAAGAGAACACAGAACCCGCACTGCAGGACTTGAGCTTGATCACAAGCCAGTACGGACGTCCTGACAGGGCAAGTGGCGTCGTGGGGGTGATCGGGCCGAAGCGGATGGACTACGCCAGGACTATCTCTTCTTTGAACTACCTCTCCTCACTGCTGAGTGACAGGGCAGTTGACCATGCATGAAGGAGGTTTTCCGTTGGTTGACAATGAGGTAAACGAAGAAGCGAACGGGGGAACTGAAGACATACAGGCGTTAAGGCAAGCGCTTGCCGAGGAGAAGGACAAAGCAGAGAATTATCTGGCCAACTGGCAGAGAACCCAGGCCGATTTCGCAAACTACAAGCAACGAGCTGAAAAGGATAGAGAGGACAGCATAGAGTTCGGGAATTGCGCGCTCATATTTAACTTGCTGCCCGTTATCGACGACCTGGAGAGGGCCGTCGGTGCTGTACCTGACGAGCTCGACGGGTCGAGTTGGACAGAAGGTATCAAGCTAATCTATAATAAACTCAAGTCAACTCTGGAGGCGCAGGGCCTAACCGAGATACAAGCTGAGGGAGAACCGTTTGACCCCCGTTTACATGAAGCTGTCATGCAGAAGAGGGGGAAGGAGGGGGTGGTTGTCGGGGAAACACAAAAAGGCTACAAATTCAAAGACAGGGTTATCCGTCCCAGCCTGGTCGTAGTCGGTACGGGAGAAGAGATAGCAAGAAGAGAGCAGAAATCTCGAGACACAGAAGGAGGAGCAGAAAATGGGAAGAGCAATAGGCATTGATCTCGGCACCACACTTAGTGCGGCGGCTGTGATAGAGGGTGGCGACCCTAAGATCATACCAAGTGCTGAAGGCGGTAATCTGGTTCCTTCTATGGTGGCCATCGGCAAGACCGGCGAGAGGCTGGTAGGAGAGTTGGCCAAGCGCCAGGGGATAGTCAACCCTGAGAATACCATATTCAGCATAAAGCGCCTTATCGGGCGCAAATTCAAGGACGATATCGTTCAGCAGGATATAAAGCGTCTTCCCTACAAGATCACCGAGGCGTCCAACGGCGATTGCCGGGTGGTGATGGGAGACAAGGAGTACAGTCCTCAGGAAGTATCGGCCATGATCCTGCAGAAGTTGAAAGCTGACGCCGAGGCCTATCTCGGTGAGAAGGTTACCGACGTGGTGGTCACCGTGCCGGCCTATTTCAACGACAGTCAGCGAAATGCCACCAAAGATGCCGGTGCCATCGCCGGGCTTAACGTGTTGCGCATCATCAATGAGCCCACGGCATCATCACTGGCTTACGGAATGGACAAGGCACAGGATCAAACCATCGCCGTGTATGATCTTGGCGGCGGCACTTTCGATATCTCCATCCTCGATATGGGTGAGGGTACCTTCCAGGTCAAGTCAACAAACGGGGACACCCACCTCGGCGGTGATGATATCGACCAAAGGGTCATGGATTGGGTATGCGATGAGTTCAAGAAGGAGCAAGGCATCGACCTGAAGCAGGACAAGATGGCTCTGCAGAGGATCAAGGATGCTGCAGAAAAGGCCAAGAAGGAACTGTCTACTGTTGCTCAAACGGAGATTAGCCTGCCCTTTATCACAGCCGATGCCGGCGGTCCCAAACATCTCAGCCTGACCCTCACCAGGTCCAAGCTGGAGCAACTATCGGCTGATCTCATAGAGAGAAGCATCGAACCCTGTCGCCAGGCCCTGAAAGATGCCGGGCTCACGGCAAGCCAGATCAACGATGTGATTCTTGTGGGAGGACAGACGAGGATGCCCAAGGTCCAGGAGGCCTTGAAGCAATTCTTCGGCAGAGATCCGGTCAAGGGGGTCAACCCGGATGAGGCAGTGGCCCTCGGCGCCGCTATTCAAGCCGGAGTACTCAAGGGCGAAGTCGGAGAGGTCCTTCTTCTTGATGTCACGCCACTCACACTAGGCATAGAAACGCTGGGCGGAGTATCGACACCGCTGATCCCCCGCAATACCACTATACCGACATCAAAGAGCCAGATCTTTAGCACCGCCAGTGACAGTCAGCCAAGCGTCGAGATACACGTTCTCCAGGGCGAGCGCCCAATGGCTGCAGACAACCGGACACTGGGACGATTCATGCTCGACGGCATTCTACCTGCGCCTCGCGGCGTACCGCAGATTGAGGTCACATTCGATATCGATGCCAACGGGATACTCAATGTTAGCGCCCGCGATAAGGGCACAGGCAAGGAACAGAAGATCACCATCACCGCATCCAGCGGGCTGAGCAAAGAGGAAGTAGAGAAGATGACACGCGAGGCCGAGCAACACGCCTCTGAGGATGCCAAACGCAAAGAGGAAATAGAGGTACGCAATAACGCCGACAGCCTGGCGTACACGGCTGAGAAGACCGTTCGTGACCACGGCGATAAGATACCGGCCGATGCAAAGCAGGACATCGATACCAAGATAGCTAACGTCAAGTCCGCTCTTCAGGGTCAGGATGTAGATGCCATCCGCAATGCAACGCAGGAGCTAACGCAGGCCATGCAGCAGGTCGGCGAGTCGGTTTACCAGCAGCCAGGACAACCGCCACCCGATCAGCAGGACACCGGTGAACAAGGTCCTGAAGGAGGAGATGAAGGTACAGTTGAAGGTGAGTTCCGCGAGGTCTAGTCAAGCGACTGCTGAGGCGCCTCTAACTTCCACACGCCTCGGACAGCTACCGCCTTCAGGAGTAGACTTCACAACGCTATTGTAGACAGTCCAGACAAGGTTAAGCGAGCAGTCTCCGCCAGGACTGGCGGAGACTGTACTTAGCAAAGGATACGGATTGACCGGAAGACCAGGTTCATAACCGCGAGGATATTATAGGCCCAGAGTTCCCCATAACAGTATATAATACATCCGATTATCCGGCTTCCAGCAGCCCGTACGAAGACCGACACCAACCCGGAACAACCAATTAAGGAGGAAGAAAGGAAGTGGCTAAATACACTGAACTTCATGAAACGTTACTAAAGGAAAAGGCCGAAATGCTGGAGAAGCTGGAACAATTGAGAGCTCGCGGGCAACCTTCGGAGGAGAGAAGAGAGGGCAGTCCGTTCGGGAAGAGAGAGGAAGGAGCAGATGAAGCCTCCGAACTGGAGAAGAGACTGGGCCAGGAGAAGAGGCTGGTAGAGGCTCTAAATGACATAGAGCATGCATTAGAGAAATACGAGGCCGGCACCTATGGATCGTGCGATGCCTGTGGACAACCCATAGAAGACGCCCGGCTTGAGGCCATTCCCCAAGCAAGCTTATGTATGACCTGCAAGTCAACGAAGGTGAAAGACGCAAGAGGGGAATGGGTCCCCAAGTAGAACGGGAGAGTTGCCTGAAGACGGATCTTTTGCGGAGAGACACGTTTGATGCTCTTCCCGGAACACTGAGACAGGAGATCAGGTTGTTCTTGATCGTCGCTGCTCTCGTAGTCATTCTTGACCAGCTGACTAAGCTGGGGATAAGGGCGAGCCTGTCTCCGGGAGAACAGGTAGCGATTCTGCCTGGCTTTCTCGATCTTGTGCATGTAAGGAATTCCGGGGCCGCCTTCGGCATCCTACAAGGCCAGACCGCCCTTATCATAGGTATAAGCATCGCCGGACTGTTTATCATCTCAGTCTTCCTCCACCGCTTTCCCCCAACCAGTAGACTGGGCTTAGCGTCCTTCGCTCTGATAATGGGAGGCACTGTCGGTAACCTCGTAGATCGTATCCGCCCTCCCCACTATGTGACCGATTTCATTCGCGTCCATCTGCTTCCCAACTTCACCTGGCCCGCCTTCAATGTCGCCGACGCAGCCCTGACGGTGGGCATCTTTGCTCTCGTCTACTACTTCTACAAGGCAGGCTTGTTTAGAAGGGGACATGAACACACCGAAGAACCCGAAGGCTGATACTCTTCAGTTCAGTCCGCCTCTTCCCGACATACGGCTCGACAGGTTTCTGGCCCGGGTTCTGCCGCAACTGTCACGCTCTTATCTTCAGAAGCTGATCTTTCAAGGCTATGTCAGGATCGACGGGCAGACCGCCAGGGCAAGCCGGAGGTTAAGCGAAACCGATACTGTAACGGTCAGCCTTCCCTCTTTACCTGCCGAGCCGGTGGCCGAACAGATCCCCGTAACCGTTATCTATGAAGACAAAGACCTGGTGGTCGTGGACAAACCCGCCGGCCTGACGACTCATCCAGCACCGGGGCATCCGGATCATACTCTGGTCAATGCCATCCTGGCCCGTTGTCCCGACATATCTACGACTGGCGACCTGATGCGCCCGGGCATAGTACACAGACTGGATAAGGATACCTCGGGACTGATAGCTATCGCCAGGAACGACTTCGCCCGCGAATACCTGGTAGCACAGTTTAAGAACCGTACGGTGAGCAAGATATACCTCGTCCTGGTCAGGGGTAGATTGTCACCGAAACAGGGCCTCATCGAAGCACCTATCGGGCG
>PWZA01000140.1 GCA_003567655.1 Dehalococcoidia bacterium | reverse complement strand
TTCGCCTCATGCCGGCCATCAGTCAGCCGGCCCCTCTGTACCTGCCAGTTGTGCTATGTCCTCGACTCCGGCTACATTGAACGTCTCCACGTCTGAGTTGATTCTCCTGATAAGGCCGCTAAGCACTCTTCCCGGACCTATCTCGTAAAAGGCGGTCACGTCATTACGCACCATATACTCCACAGACCCCTGCCACTGTATGCAATTGCGAAGCTGGCTCACCAGTTCGGCCTTTAATGACCCGGAATCTGTCAGGGGCCGGGCGGTAACATTCGACACTATAGGTACGGCCGGGGGTCTGAACTCGCACCGCGACACAACCTCGCCGAACTCAGCCATTATCGGCTCCATGAGAACGGAATGGAAAGCACCGCTCACCTTGAGAGGAATGACAGCGCGGGCACCTCCCGCCTTTGCCAACCTATCGGCCTCAGCCAGTGCGTATTGAGTGCCACTAAGCACAATCTGTCCCGGACAGTTAACGTTGGAGATTTCAGCCTGGCAATCACTGCTTATCCCTCTTACTGCTTCCTCATCGAGACCTATCACGGCCAGCATGCTCCCCGGATTCTTCAGCCCCGCTTCGTACATAAGCCTGCCTCTTTCTCTGACGAGCTGAACGGCATCGGCCAGGTCAATGACACCTGCCACAACCAGAGCCGTATACTCACCCAGACTGTGCCCGGCAACAAAGGCGGGAGTCGGAAAACCCGGTATTGCTGCCTCTTGAAGAGCTCTGAGGCAGGCAACGCTGACGGACAGTATTGCCGGCTGGACATTATGGGTCTTGGTCAACTCATCCCCGGGGCCCTCGAAGCATAAACGGGAGAGACGGAACCCCAAGGAAGCATCAGCTTCATCAAAGACTGCTCTGGCCGAGGGACAGTTCTCGTAAAGATCCAGCCCCATGCCTGCGCTCTGTGAGCCCTGGCCCGGGAACACATAGGCTACCCCAGACATCTCGGCCATACCTGTTTACTTCTTCTTGGCAGGCTTGATCTCAACCACCTCTCTGTCACCGTACCAACCGCAGGTGGGGCAAACCCGATGCGACAGCTTGGGACTGTGGCAATGCGGGCATGCATCCACAGCTGGAAAGGACAGTTTGTCGTGGCTCCGCCTCTTCCCCTGTCGTGACTTAGATGTCTTCTTCTTAGGTAGTGCCATATGAGTTCATCTCCTTTATTCCTGAGCATTCAGGACGACACAATGGTTTCATGGGCAGATTCAGCAGAGTATATTGCCGTATTAGCTCGCCCAGGTCAAGTATGTTCTTGCTGTCAATGGTGAATTCGTCCGCCTCCTCCGGAGGAGACAAGTCCAGACCACTTGCTATATCTATCGTGGGAAGAAACTCCTCCTCAGCCTCGAACTCCAGAGCGTAGGTGAAGCCATTCAGGCAGCGACTGCACGAAAGCTCAACTTCAACGGCCAGGGCACCTTTCGCGAGAATGCCGCGGTCGGTATTAATGAGCTTGAAATGTCCCCTCACAGAACCATCGATCTCCTCGTGTAACATCCCATCGACGGCATAGCTTCGACTGGAACCGACAGGCTCCTTCAGTAACTGGGCTACATTTACCAACGGTATGAGAGGTTCGCCGTTAATCTTGTCCATGTGTAACCGCCTAGAAATCCGGACCGGGTACACAGTATAATACCTATTGGCGGGAGGTTCAAATGTCGGAGATCGCAGACGACAAGACAAAGGTAAGGGAAAGCGTGGAACTGGAAAGACAACGTCTTATCCAGTTGAGCCTCAACATTCATGCTAACCCTGAACCAGGATTCGAGGAGGAGAAGGCCTCGGCCTGGCTGACTGCCTATCTTGAGGATAACGGATTCACGGTAGAGAGAGGCATCGTCGGCATGGCCACAGCCTTTCGAGCCATTTACGGGCACGAGAGGCCGAGAATCGCCCTGCTTGCCGAGTACGATGCTTTACCCGAGATGGGACACGCCTGCGGGCACAACATAATAGGTGTTGCGGCCGTCGGTGCGGCTGTGGCCAGCAAATCTATCATCGATCGACAGGGAGGCAGTGTTGCGGTGCTCGGCACTCCGGCCGAGGAAGGCCTTGGCGGCAAGATAGACATGGCTAACGCCGGGGCCTTCAGCGACCTGGATGCCGCTATGATAGTACATCCCAACAGTCTCAACATTGTTACTATAGACGCGCTTGCCTGCAGCACTCTGGACGTCGAGTTCTTCGGCCGGGCTGCTCACGCTGCCGGTCAACCGCACAAGGGCATAAACGCCCTGGAAGCCATGCTTCTCTCATTCAACGCTATAAACTCATTACGCCAGCATATAAGAGGCGACGCCCGAATACACGGGATAATCACCGATGGGGGCGAGGCACCAAATATAGTACCGGCACATAGCTCCGGAACATTTCTGATACGCGCATCAGACATACAGTATCTCGATGAGCTGAAACAGAGAGTATTGAACTGCTTCAAGGGAGCATCCATCGCCAGCGGGGCACGATTAGAACACACATTCAGGGAAGGCACTTATGCCCCGATGAAGAACAACACAGTCCTCGCTGAGTTGTTCAGCAGCAACCTACAATCACTGGGGAGACAGGTATTCGAATGTGATCCCGGCCTCGGCTTCGGAAGCACAGACATGGGAAATGTCAGTCAGGTGGTGCCGAGCATACATCCTACCATAGCCATAGCCTCTCCCGAGGTGTCGATACACACAGAGGAGTTCACCGCCGCGGCCGCCTCGGAAGCCGGACATGAGGGGCTGATAGATGCCGCTAAGGCAATGGCTATGACTGTGGCTGATATCCTGCAGCCGGGCGTTCTTGACAGGATAAGGCAGGATTTCGGGCAGAATCAGGACAGGAGAGCCGGTGCCGAGCCAGAGTCGATGGTATAATTGGCCTGCGGTTCACCTCGCCTGATAAGGACTGCCCTGTTCCAATAAAACAGGCTGAGTATCGGTAGGCCAGGGACGTTGCCCTGATCATCAGGGATGGATCGCGGGACTTGGACTCATGAAAAACGACTATCAGGTCATCATCGTTGGCGGCGGCCCGGCCGGGCTTACCGCAGGGTTGTACTGTTCACGCTCAAGACTCAGCACTATGCTTATCGAGAGGGGGATAATAGGCGGACAGATAATAAATGCCGAGCGTGTGGAGAACTATCCGGGTTTCCCCAAGGGTGTCTCAGGTATCGAGTTAGGACAGCTTCTCTATGAGCAGGCCAGCAACTACGGCCTGGAGACCTTGTCCACCGAGGTTATGAGAACAGAGTCCCGCCCGGGACGAAACCTGATAAGCACGGCCGAAGGCGATTTCACCGCCGACTCGATAATAATCGCCTCTGGCTCTCAGTATCGCAAGCTGGGAGTACCGGGCGAGGAAGAGTACACCGGCAAGGGAGTCTCCTACTGCGCTACATGCGATGGTCCTTTATTCAAAGACAAGATACTAGCTGTAATAGGCGGCGGCGATGCTGCCGTCACCGAAGCTCTCTATTTAAGCAAGTTTGCCTCCTCCGTTAAGGTCATACACCGTCGCGACCAGCTTAGAGCCAGCGGGATAACTCAAGAGAGAGTCTTAGCCGAACCGAAGGTGGAACTCATCTGGGACACAGTGGCAACCGCAATCGAAGGCGACGGGTCAGTCAGGCGAGTTATTCTCAAGAACATCAAAGATGCTAGAATATCAGTGTTGGAAGTGGCGGGCGTGTTTGTTGCCATCGGCTCGCAGCCCAATACCGATCCGTGGCAGGATTTAGTGCCACTGGACGAAGGGGGCTATATAATCACCAATGAGGTGATGGAGACGAGGATTCCGGGGGTGTTTGCCGCCGGCGACGTACGCCACAGTTCAGCCAGGCAGGCAATAACTGCGGCCGGGGATGGCGCCACTGCTGCCGTGTCTGCGGAGAGATTCTTGTCATCCTGAGCCAAGCAAGGAGTTTTATGAGAGTTGTTTTACTGGAGAACATACCGGGAAAGGGAAGGGCCGGAGAGATAAAGGAGGTGAGCACAGGTTTCGCCAGGAATTTCCTCATACCCCGGGGATTAGCTATGGTCGCCACACCGGCGGTGATCAAGGAAACTGAGGCCAGATTGGAGAAGGAAAGAAGAGAAGAACTCGTCGACCGTGACAGACTCGTTGAACTGGCCGAGCAGATCGAAGGCAAGGAAGTAAACCTTAAAGCCCGTGCCGGAGAGGGAGAACGGCTGTTCGGCTCCATCACCGCCGCCGATATAGCCGAGGAGTTAGGCCGTGTTATAGGTTCCACAGTTGACAAGAAGAAGATAGACATTGAGAGACCACTAAGACAGTCAGGCAGCCATGAAGTGACTGTCAGGCTGGCAGGCGACATCAAGCCGCAGATCACCGTAATAATCGAAGAGGACCAGGAGTAGACATGGCAGAGGGCAGAGTCCCGCCTCACGATATTGAGGCTGAGGAAGCAGTAATCGGGTCTCTGTTGATTGACCCCGATGCAATACTGAAAGTCTCCACATCGCTTAAGGCCGAGGACTTCCTGTCCGAGGCCAACAGGGCTATCTACCACGCCTGCCTTAACCTATATTATCGCAACGAAGTCATCAACCAGATCACAGTTGCCCACGAACTGGCGCGCCAGGACAAGCTGGAACAGGCGGGGGGTGCCGCCTTCCTCAGTCATGTGATCAGCAACGTGCCAACATCCCTCCATGTCGAGTATTACGCTCAGATAGTTTCTAATACGGGGGTAATGCGGCGGCTCATAACCGCTGCCAGACAGATCGAGTCTCTAGGCTACGAAGCCAGCCCCGATGTTGATTCCTGCCTCAACGACGCTGAGGACATCCTGTTCAAGGTTCGGGGCGAGCAGAATCTTCGAGGGCTAGTTTCCATTCGCGAGGTGCTCGGCCAATACTTCGATGAGGCCGGGCAATCCACTGCGCTCAGGGAAGGTGCAGTGTCTCAGATATTGACAGGTTTTACCGCACTTGATAGCTTCCTCGGCGGGCTGCAGAGAACCGACCTGATCATTCTGGCCGCTAAGACCAGCCTCGGTAAGACCAGTCTGGCACTGAATATCGCCAGGAATACTGCGGTTAACCAGAAGGCATGTGTCGCTCTCTTCAGTCTGGAGATGTCCCGAGATGCGGTGATCCAGAGACTTCTCAGCAGTGAGTCAGGCGTGGATTCCAACCGCATAAGGCTGGGACGCTTCAACGAGAAGGAAGAGCTAAGGATCATGGAGGCCAGCGGTATCCTATCCGAGGCAGCCATCTATATTGACGATTCCCCGATGCTCCGGGTGATAGATATCAGAAGCAAAGCCCGGCGCCTGCACTTCGAGCGCGGCATCGATCTGTTGATTATCGACTATCTGCAGTTGATTCAAGGGGAAGGCAGGAATTCCAGAAACGAAACACGAGTTCAGGAGATCAGCAACATAACACGTGCCCTGAAGACTCTGGCGCGGGAACTCAATGTGCCTGTCCTGGCCCTCTCACAACTCAGTCGTGCCGTGGAATCCCGCCCCTCGCATATGCCTCAGCTATCCGACCTGCGAGAATCCGGCAGTATCGAGCAAGACGCTGATGTCGTTCTCTTCATCTACCGAGAGGACAAGAACTACTCCCCTGAGGAGTGGAGCAAGACACATGATATCGAAAGGGAACCCTATCCCCGCGGCATCGCTGACATAATAATAGCCAAGCACCGTAGCGGCCCATTAGACCAGGTGAAGCTACGCTTTCTTGACAGGACCGCCAGGTTCGCCAATCTGGAGGCTGAGATGATCTCGGCCTCACAGGGGTGATGGAGTGACGAACAGACCGTTGTCGAGTTCTCAACCGAAGACAGAAGTCATATCACTTCCCGGCTCCTTTTTCACCGACACGGTGTCGAAGATCCAGGATCTGGCTGAACTCAAAGCTGTACTATATACGGCGTATCTCCTACTCAGAAAGCAGAACAGTGTTTGCCCCGTTTCAAGCGGAGTTACCTACAGAGAACTCAAGGCTGAGTGCCGCCGGCTGACACCTGACTTGGACGAAGCTGCGCTGCTTCAGGCTCTGAACTCGGCAGTGGAACACGGCACTCTGTTACACTCCAAGCTTGACGCGGACGGAGTCGCCGAAGACGTATACTCGCTGGCCGCCGCCGCAGCCAGCAGTCATGAGCTTGCGGCTGTCAGCATCTTCACCCTCTATGAGCAGAATATAGGGATAATAACGCCCATGGTTGCTGAAGAGCTCAAGGAAGCGGAGAAATTCTATCCACACGAGTGGGTTGAAGAAGCTTTCAAGGAAGCGGTAGTGCTCAACAAACGCAGCTGGAAGTACATCGCCCGCATTCTGGAGAGGTGGGCAATCGAAGGCAAGGACAGTGGAGAACATAAAGGACACGCTAAAAAAGTTGACCCCGACAAGTACATCAAGGGCAAATACGGACACATGGTCAGAAGGTGACATGCCCCTGCACGCGATGGGGGAAGATGAGGGTGAGACCTGTCCCGTCTGTAGAGGTGCCGGCTTTGTTCACCCTCTCGTTGATTCGGGACGAGCCGATTTTGGTCGGGTAGTTCCCTGTAGCTGCAGTGTAGGGGAGTTACGAAGGAGAAAGACAGAGTTCCTCGAGAGATACAGCAATCTCGGATCTCTGTCACAGCTCACCTTTGACAATCTGTCTACCAAAGGACGGGCGGCCGATCCGGTTTCCCAGGAGCGCTTTGCCCAGATTCACGGGGCCGCTCAAGCCTTCGCCGATGACCCGCAGGGATGGCTAGTACTTTCGGGCCCCGGCGGCTCAGGCAAGACGCACGTGGCCTGTGCCATCGCCAATCAACGTCTGAGCGCGGGAGAGCCTGTATTCTATATCAGCGCCGCCGATCTCCTGGACCACCTGCGCTCTGCATTCAGTCCCGCTAGTGAGACCACCTATGACGAATTGTTTGAACAGGTAAAGAATGTGCCTCTGCTGGTGCTTGATGATCTCAGTCCGGGAAGTGCCACTGCCTGGGCCGGAGAGAAGCTGGAGCAACTCCTTAACCATCGCTTTAACACCAGACGGGCCACGGTAATCACGACAGACACACCGGTCGATAAGATGGATGATCGCTTGAGCGGAAGGCTTCTTGACAACGATTTTTGCCAGATGTGGACGATTGAACAGCAGTCGCCACTGGAGCATCGCGGCGGACTGAGGCTGGAGCTCTTACGGAGTATGACCTTCGATAAATTCGATCACAAGAGACTGGAACTCCCACCGGAACAGCGTCAGAACCTGCGCCAGGCCTTCAACCTGGCATCAGGATTCGCTGCCTCACCGGAAGGATGGCTGATATTCCATGGTGTTAACGGCTGCGGCAAGACTCATCTGGCCGCGGCGATCGCCAATCATCAAATGGCGCTGGGAGGAGAGGTCTTCTTCGTAGTAGTTCCTGACCTGCTAGACTACTTACGATCGACATTCAGCCCTGATAGCAGAATATCATACGATGAGTACTTCGAGAGGATAAGGTGCATTCCCCTGCTTATCCTCGACGACTTCGGAGAGCAATCGGCTACGCCCTGGGCTCAGGAAAAGCTATACCAGTTGATAAACCACCGGTATAACGCCAGGCTGCCCATGGTGGTCACCACCTGTCTGTCTCTGGACGAGATTGAAACGCGGATCAGCTCACGAATGGTAGACCCGAGCATAAGCCTGGTCTTCAACATCATCGCTCCTGACTATAGAGGCAATGTCAAACCTGTGAGGCAACCCAGGCGCCACTAATATAGTTGGCAGTGTCCGTGTCCGATCGTTAGGACAGCATAACTCTCGGTCGTTTTGTCTAAGCAGATGTCCCACCCCTCACTGCGTTCATTGGTCTCACCCGTCTAAGGCAGCGACATTTTCGATACATCGTCCGCTGCTTCATTCGGACTCCCGGCTTGTCCCGGCTGCACTGCAAATCACCACGCTTACGAAATCGGACCTCCTCGGCTGTGTCGGCGAACCAGGTGAAAAATAACAACAACCGGGAAACGCCAGCAACCGTCATGCCCGTCGAAAATCGAAGGGACGGGCGCCCCACATTGCAGGGTGCCCGTCCCTCTGAGTCATTGAGACCAAGGAGCCTTATCTGCTCGGTCTAACTCTGCTGAAGCATTCGCTGCAGTACACCGGCCTCTCCTCGCGAGGCTCGAACGGAACTTCGGTGTCGATGCCGCATTCGGCACATACTGCAGGGAACATCTGACGTGGGGACCTGTAGCCATTGCCTTCGCGGCGCTCCGACTTCCTGGTTCGGCGACAATCAGGGCAGCGCCTGGGCTCGTTCTGCAAACCACGAGACGCATAGAACTCTTGTTCACCGGAAGTGAACTCGAACTCCTGCCCGCAATCAGCGCACTGAAGAGATTTGTCCTGAAAACTCATTGGATGACCTCCTTTCCTATATAGTTGGCTTGAGTTACGGTCATCCAAATGCTTGAGCGAGTTCCTGTGAATCGAGACTGCCTAACCAAGTACGTGATAACCTAAACTGAGAACCACCACATATGTTATACAGCACCAGCGCTTATCTGTCAAGTGGGGCTGCGGGTGAGACCGCCGAACAGGGGGAAACATGCACAAAAACACACCCCGCAGCAACTGGCTAATACCAGGCCGCGCATATATACTATACAGGCCGCCAGCGTCGACGCCGGCGGTTATT
>PWZA01000014.1 GCA_003567655.1 Dehalococcoidia bacterium | reverse complement strand
GAGGCTATCAAGGCGCTGCTCCCGATCGTCCTGGCCATAGTGATCTTGCAATTCACTGTTCTTCGCGTTCCTCTTGACATGTTCTTCCACTTCCTCATTGGAGCAGGAATGGTGTTTGTGGGCACTGTCTGTTTTCTTATCGGGGTGAGAACAGGAATACTGCCGCTGGGAAGGGATATCGGTTCTCAAATACCTCAGCATGGCTCTCTCCCGCTGACCATCGCTGTGGTCTGCATATTCGGCTTCGTCGTCACCACCGCCGAGCCCGGCGTCGCGGTGCTCGCCAACATGGCTGAGCAAGCCAACGCTAACGCCACTGCTGCCCTCATATTCGTCGTCGCAGGAGGAATGGCGGTTCTGCTCGCCGCGGCGCTCTTGCGAATCCTGTTTGGCTTCTCCACCAGGCATCTTCTGGCAGCTGTCTATATCGTTGTCATAATACTTGCCGTATTCACACCTCCCGAGTTCTTGTCAATCGCCTTTGATGCAGGAGGTGTTGCCGCAGGACCGTTGACCATACCGGTATTCCTCGCTCTGGGGCTGGGCTTCGTGTCGGTTCTTTCTCGAAGGTCGGCTTTGACCGACGGCTTCGGGCTTATCGGGCTTGCCTGTGCCGGACCCATCATAGGCGTCCTTCTCTGGGGGGTGTTCTTCTTT
Source organism: Dehalococcoidia bacterium (assembly GCA_003567655.1). Classification (GTDB taxonomy): domain Bacteria; phylum Chloroflexota; class Dehalococcoidia; order GIF9; family AB-539-J10; genus RBG-13-51-36. Next base: position 8,149 of record PWZA01000014.1, on the reverse strand, counting down.
TGAATATGAGCTCCGCCTTCCAAGGCCTGCCTGACGTCGCCCATGACGTAGCGTTGCCGTTTATCCTGCTGGCAGCGTTCTTCATGGTCTTCCAGGTCTTCTTCCTGAAGCGAACGTTCAAATACGTGGCCATTCTTCTGAGAGGTGTGGCCCTTGCCTATGTGGGACTGGTGCTGCTGCTCCATGGCCTCAATATCGCCTTCATGCCCGTGGGAGGAGAAATCGGAGCCATTGTGGGAAACTCCGATTTCAGGTGGAGCCTGATTCCCCTCGGCTTTGTCCTGGGCTTCCTCGTCACTTTCGCCGAGCCCCAGGTGCGTGTATTGACTCTCGAAGTCGAAGAGGCGTCGGCCGGCTACATCAGGGCTCCGATAATACTCTACACATTGTGTTTGGCTGTGGCGGCTTTCGCAGCGCTGGGTATGGCGCGCACCGTCTATGGCATACCCCTGCCCTACATAATGATCCCCGGCTACGGGCTCGCCGTTATTCTGCTCCTCTTTGCCGACAGGAACTTCTTTGCCATGGCTTTCGATTCAGGAAGTATCGCCACGGGTCCGATTACGGTTGCCTTCATCATGTCGTTGGTCGTGGGAGCCGCCAACGTAATGCATGGACGCAATCCCCTGCTTGACGGGCTCGGGCTTATCGGTATAATTACGCTCGCGCCGATCATATCACTCCAGTTGATCAGCCTGATATACAGGATAAAGTCGACACAAGGAGGCAGTAACGATGACTGAAGAAAACAAGACCTTGATCGTAACCATAGTTGCCAAGGGATGTGGCGATAGAGCCATGGAAGCATCCATCAAAGCCGGGGCCGAGGGAGGGACGATCATATTCGGGCGTGGCATAGGTATACGCGAGAAGAAGAAGGTGCTCGGCATACCGATCGAACCCGAGAAGGAGATAGTCCTTACTGTGACGCCATCGGAACAGACCGACGCCATTCTGAACGCCATCGTCGCAGCAACCCGGCTGGAAGAGCCGGGAAGAGGCATTGCCTTCACGATACCGGTTGATCGGCTTGTCGGAGCAGCCCACGTCCTAATGCATGACCCGCCCCGGGACGCCTGTACATAGAAGTGCCGTACAGACACCATCCGGGGTCACCGCCGTGCGACGCTTGCGGTCGCCGTACTTCTATATCTTACAGCTACCCGTAACACCGAATATGCCCTATACTTCCGGAGGATTAGCACTGAGCAATGCAGACCTTTCTCCCGTATCCGGAATTCGATAGATCAGCCGCCGTACTGGATAGACAGCGGCTGGGTAAGCAGAGGGTAGAGGCATACCAGATCATGCGCGCCATAACCGTCGGGACCGGCTGGTCAAGGCACCCGATAGTTAAGATGTGGACGGGTTTTGAGGACGCACTCCAGTTGTATTCAAATGCCATCGTCGAGGAATGGATAAGGCGTGGCTACCGGAACAGCATGGAAATATACGACGTCTCCGGGCTGAAGATAGAGTACCCCTGGTGGCTCGGCCTTGAGGAGTTCCATGCTTCACACCGTGCAGCGCTATTGGAGAAGGACTATACTCACTACTCAAGGTATGGATGGACGGAGACACCACGAATCGACTACGTATGGTACGGATCATAATGACGGCAGTGCTACTGTGGTGAGGGTGGATAATCGCATGACCACGCAACTGTAACATCAACTGGGTCCGGGATGCAGGGGACACAGCACCGATCAGTCCTGCCACGAATGCGTCATTACGTCGCTAGAATACCGCCCGGCCGCGTGTAAGCCACATGAACGATCCTCGGGATTGTGCAGCAAGAAGGCCGATGAACTCTTGCCTGGACAGACCGGATGAAGTGCCTCCTGGCTCGCTATTAGTGGCGGCATTTGACCCGCCCCTGGGTGACTGGTTTTGGGCGCCCAGTGGCACCTTGTGTCGCGCAACGCCTGCGAGCTGAGCGGCCCGCCTTCCATCTTACACACAAATCAACCAGTCTGCCTCGGCGAACCCATCAATCAACGGCCCGGCCCGCGGGGTCCCCTCCAGCAACCGGTTAGGCTGGCCCAATGCCTCAATCCGGATCTCTACCATTATCCCTTTCTCCTCTTCAATCACATCGCCTACCTCATATCCTTTGAGCCCCAACACAATTGTGCTGCCTTCATGCAGTTGACAGAACCTGAACGATGGTTCATACTATGGTATGAATGACCTCAGGAGGTCGCTATTATGGGTAAGACTGCTAAGGTCGCGATAAGCCTGCCCGAGCAGGTCTTAGCCGCCGTGGAAGTGGAGCGTCGGGCCAAAGGAGAAAGCCGCAGCGAGTTCTTTCGCCGGGCCGTTGAGACACGTCTGAAGCAGGAACGAGAGTCCTCCGCGATAAGAGACTACGTGCGCGGCTACCAACAATACCCGGAGTCAGCTGAGGAGGTTGAAGCTGTCCACAGCGTAAGCATCGCCCTGTTGGCTGTGGAGCCCTGGCAGTGAAACGAGGCGAGATATGGTGGGCCGAACTGTCCTCGCCTGCCGGGAGGCGTCCCGTGCTGCTTCTATCCCGCAATGAGGCTTATGCTGTTCGGGAACTGGTGATGGTGGCTCCGTTGACCACCCGCATCCGTGGCATCCCATCAGAGGTTTCATTGGGAGATGAGGATGACGTGCCCCGTGCCTGTGTTGTCAATCTGGACACTATCACCACAATCGCTAAGGCCAGTCTGCGTGAGCGATTGACCACTCTAAGCGCTGACAAGTTGAAAGCGGTGGAGGAGGCCCTGCATTTCTCTCTCGGCATGGAACGGTAACGGGTGTGCCGTGAGTTAAATGTAGTGGCGGAGTTTGTCTCCGCCTTTCCCCGGTCAGCCGTGGTTATAGGAGTTCACGTAAGTGGTACGACCACTGCCTTATGTCGACGGCCGTGCCGTCAAGCCTTTTTTCTCTCCGTCTGTACTCTTCCTTCTCATCAGCGCGAACACGCAGTTAACCAAAAGCCAAGAAGTTCAGCACGAGGAACATCTGTGGGTGTTCAGCAGACCACTGCAGTATGAGTGTCTTTGTATTACTATCATATCTGACCCATCGGATTGTGAATCTGGTGTTGTCCGTGCCCTGTAGCAGCCTCTCCTTCAGCAACCGGAACTGACATAACCCCGTGGCATTGACACACGGGGGGATTCTGCGTACCATGGTTGTCACGGTGCAGCGTTCCCTGTGTCGGTCACGCGCAACGAGAAGAACACGGAGGGCATATGGCAGGCATAGTCTTTCTGAAGACCGAGAACTTGGCACGGATACTGGAGTTCTACACGGGCCGGGTGGGGATGTCCGTATGGCTGGAACAGCCCGACATAACGATTCTCAGGCACGAGAACCTGCTGGTCGGTTTCCAGCAGCACGACACTTCGGACGTCACCGGGGTTATCACGTTCTTTTACCCTGACAAGAACGATGTCGATGCCATGTATCAGGCTCTGCACGATGCGGCGCTGGAGCCGCCGCGCACAAACGAGCGTTACCGAATCTACAACTTCTTCGCGCGGGACCCCGACGGCCGTCTGATCGAGTTTCAGCACTTCCTGCACGAGCTTCCGGCATGGAAGTAATGGAGACACCGTCACACACGTGCGGCCAAACCATGAGGCGACCGCGAACCCGCCATTCCGGCAAAGCTAGCACGCCATCACAAGGACTCCGTCGAACTCGGCATCGGCGAGTGGAAAGCGATCGACGGCCATCTCAGGAACGAGTTCGCTCGTAGGGGTCGGCTTTACCGGTACCCGGCGGTTAATCGGTATCTCTACTTCCCATCCTGCTGAACTCAGCGCCTCCATGGCCTTCTCCAAAAACGCCAGCGGGTGGCCGATGTCCTGCAGTATAGGCGCATGCACGGGGTCATCGGGCCGGCAAAACGCATGCGAGAACACGAACAAGCCACCGCACACACGCCTCAACTCGGAAAGGGCGTCGGACGCCCCCTCAATGATGTTGGCCAGTCCCATGTGGGACAACAGGGTCGGGGCTCCCTGATCGCAAAACGGCATCCTGCGCACGTCCGCCACAAGATGACTCACCCGATCTGCCCGCCCCTTTTGCTGCAGCCGCCGGCGGCCCCGGCGAAGAACACGCACACTGAAGTCCGTAGCGACGATAAGAGGGCCGTCCTGTTCCGCTATCAACTCGACCAGTGTGCCCCTTCCGCTTGCCACATCGACAAGCGGGCCGGGTTGCCCTGACGACATCTGCACCATGTGATCCAGGCACTCGTCCCACAGCGCATTCAGTTCCGGGGTGTACAACTGCTCCCGCGCTCCGCGGCCGGCCTCTTCGGCCCCCTCTACATCGCCCAGGTCCTCCAGGTATTCGGCCCTGAGCAGTCGGTCGACGGGTTCGAGGTCCTCCAGTGGTCCATCAACCAGTGCGGCGCGTAATCCCGGACGTGTGCTCAGGTACTCGGTGAGCTCCGCATGACCCTCCTCCCAGAGGTCGGTGCGCTGGAGATCCGGTGTCAGAAACGCCCCGATCCCCTCGCGGACCTGATACGTCGCGCCGCAGTCCCGGCATGATGCGTCGGCCTCCAGTAGCACACCGCCATCGCGCTCCATGACGGCCCAGCACAGGTCGCCTCTGCACGCAGGACACACAAGGATTTCCACCAGGCTCTCATGCATAATGCATCATTCTAGCTTTGCCCGAATGCGCTCCGCAAGGCACTCGGAATATACAGCCTCCTCACATAGTCCTCTACGAATCCGGTGCAGGACGTCTCCTTTCGCCCAGCTCATAGAGCTTCTCTACCACGAACTCTACATACCTCTTGCACTTGTCACTCCAGACACCCGATTCACGGAAGGAATGGTATGCCCCCGGTCGGGAGAAGTCGATACCGAGCAGGTCATAGCATGAGATAGCGCCGAATCTCTCCTTGAATCCCCTCACCAGCTCGCCGGCGTCCTCACGCGCCTGGAAACGAGCCTCTTTCGCAGCCTGCCTGTCTGACAGAGAACAGCGGTGACGCAGGCACGCGCAAACCGTACCGGCCGACACCGCACCACAGGGACCGGACTGCTCGCCCGCTATCCCGCCGGCAAAGGCGACGCATGTCCACAGGACGTCCTCGCTCTCGAGTCCATATGCTTCCCACATAACTTGCAGGGTGCTCGGCCCTCAGTGGTGACCTTTCGCCATCAGTTCGATAGCGCGCTCTTTGGCTTCCTCGAGTGACATCTTCATCGCGGTAGCCTCCTTCCTACGGTTGCTCTGGCCGCATTCTACACGCGCCCAGTGCCACGGTCAACGCTCTGAGTTGACTACGCACACCGGTTCGCTTATCATATATTGCCTCAGCCGGCTACGAAGAGAAGGCTCAGAATTTGGCCGGCCCCTGTGGCTCCCCGTCTTCATCGGTGTACCCTGTCGCGAACCCTGTTGAGCGACTGGGATCAAGCGGACACAGGTACACGAGGATCACACAATAACCTGGAGGGTAGCTTAATGTCGAACGAGAGAAAACTCGCCAATCCTGCGGCGGTCGGCCTTGCCGGCTTCGGTGGCACAACTCTGTTGCTGCAATTCCATAATCTCGGATAGTGCGGGGGCCAGTCCCGTGCTCTGGACAGCATTGTTCTTCGGAGGCCTCATGCAACTCATGGCCGGAATGAAGGAGTTCCAAACCGGCAACGATTTCGGATTTGCTGCCTTCTCCTCCTATGGAGCCTTCTGGATGGCCATCGCCGGCATCTTGCTGGGAACTCATTTCGGCATTCTGCAGCCCACGACAGTCGACATCGGTTGGTTTCTCGTTATGTTCACCCTGATCACCGCTATATTTTTCGTCGGAGCGATAAGGATAAGCTTTGCACACGGGCTGCTGTTCTTAACACTGCTCCTCGGCTTTACCTTCCTCGACATCAGCCATCTCTGTGGACCCGCGATGTCCTTCTTCACCATCATTGCAGCAGTAGATCTGGTAATCTGTGCACTCGTCGCCTGGTACATCATGGCACACGTTATACTTACGCCACTGAACGTGAAGGTCCTCTGGGGAGACCCTGGGTTAAGTGACCACTGGACCCTACCGCCCTCATAGAAATAGAATAGCGCATCCGTCCGGCTCACTTCGGTGAACTGCCTGATATGGTAATGACTGTGGAGCGCAACATCCCCGTGTTCGTCATGCGGAACTACCATGCTATAATTGCGTAGAAACGACAGCTTTGCTTATCGCATACCCGAAGTGAGGAGGTGATTATATGAAGAATCTATCTATTGAAGAACTGGAAATGCTTATGCAGACTACCGCGGACCCGGCAGTATCTATCTACATGCCGACTCAGCGCACCGGTGACATCGAGCAGAACCAGATCAGGCTGAAGAATCTGCTGCGCGACACGGAAAACCAGCTCCTCGACTATGGCCTCAGGAGCCCCGATGCCCGCAGCCTATTGGAACCGGCGCAGCAATTGCTTCCCGACCTATCGTTCTGGCAGTACCAGGCCGATGGCCTCGCCGTTTTTTCATCATCCGATATGTTCCGACATTATCGACTGCCCCGGAACTTCGGCGAACTGGCAATCGTTTCCGAGCGTCCCCACGTGAAACCGCTGATTCCCTTGTTCAGCGAGGACGGGGTCTTCTATGTCCTCGCGGTCAGCCAGAACCAGGCAAGGCTGCTTCAGTGCACACGCTATAACGTTCAGGAGGTGACGCCGGCAGACGTACCGTCCGGTCGGGAGGAAGCCCTGCAGCACGACGATCCGGAGAAGCAGCACCAGTTCCATACGACGGGTCCGCGCGGTTCGACCATATTCCACGGTCACGGCGTCGCCAGCGACTTCGATAAGGATAACATCCTGCGCTATTTCCACAAGGTTGAACGGGGTGTGCAGGAGGTGCTCAGGGATGAGCACGCGCCTCTCGTAATCGCCGCGGTTGACTACCTGCATCCTATCTATCGCGAGGCCAGCAAGTATCGATACCTGCTGGACGAAGGAGTCGAGGGCAATCCTGACGATCTGAGCGACAAAGAGCTGCAGGAGCAAGCGTGGACGGTTGTGCAGCCGCACTTCGAGCACGGACGTGCCGAGGCTCTCGATGTATACGGCGAGACCCTCGCCAAGGGGCTCGCCACCAACGACGTGAAGGAGGCTGTCCTCGCTGCCTACGATGGAAGGGTGGCAACACTGTTCGTCGCCACCGGCGTCCAGCAATGGGGGAAGTTCGACGAGGAGAGCCGCAAGATCCTCCTCTACGAGGAGAGGAAGCCGGGATTGGAGGACCTGCTGGATTTCGCAGCCGTGCATACCTTGACGAAGAAAGGCACCGTATACGCCGCCTCTCCCGAAGAAGTGCCGGGCGAAACAGCGATAGCAGCGATACTGCGTTACCAGGCGGGCCCGTAGCCGGCCGCCGGCGGCGGTGAACAGCGCCCTCCCGTGAACAGGAGAGGCTGAGTTCGCGACGAGTTATATGAAGGAGGCTGATATGTTTCAAAGGATCCTGGTCTGCCTGGATGGCTCCGCGCTTGCCGAGCAAATCGTGCCCTATGCCAAAGCACAGGCTTCGCAGTTCGGCAGCGAGGTTCATCTCCTGAGGGCTGCCGAGAAGCGCCCCGGGGAACAGGGTGCTAGGCGGCCGGAAGGTGCCGAGGAGGCGGCATATCTCGATACCGTGGCTGACTCCCTCCGTAAGGATGGGATAACCGTCACCTGCGCTGCGGTTGAAGGTGCCGCGGGCGAGGCAATACTATCCTATGCCGGCCAGCAAAACACGGATCTTATCGCCATGGCTACACACGGACGTAGCGGACTGCGCAGGGCAGTGCTGGGCAGTGTCGCCAGTGCCGTGCTCAGGGGCTCGTGCACGCCGATGCTCATCATCAGGCCCAGGGAGACCGGAGCCAGGAGCCTCAAGGAGATTCAGCCACTGAAGAAGATCCTGGTATGCCTCGACGGATCCCGGCTTGCAGAGCAGATCGTCCCCTGCGCCGCAGGGCAGGCACTCGGTTTTCAAGCACATCTTGTTCTTCTCCAGGTGGTCTCCGGCCCGCTGGACTATAGCCTGGGTACCACCGGCGCAGCGCCCGTGGAGGATGCCAGGCTGGGAGAGATGACAAGGGAGGCTCTGAACAGCGCGAAAGCCTATCTCGAGCAGATAGCGGCTCCTCTGCGGAACCAGG
>PWZA01000005.1 GCA_003567655.1 Dehalococcoidia bacterium | reverse complement strand
TGGAAGTGCCAGGAGTGCGAACAGTGGCACTACCCCAACCGCAAGAAGTAGTGCTCACGGCTCAAGGCGCTCGAGCCCATCGAACCGCCAAATACATCGAAGGAGGTACAGATAATGCAATCAGCACCCGAACGCACCGTCACCGACCTTGAGCAGGCCCAGGAGCCGCTGCTCAAACACCTCGCCGAGCTCAGGGTCACGAACCCCGATGAGCAGCGGAACGCCGAGGACCTGCTCATCAGCGCCCGCTACGCCTTGAAAGAGGCCCAGCAGAGGCGCATGGAGCTCACCCGCCCCCTGGACGAGGCCAAGGGCCGCATCATCGAGCTCTTCAAGCCCTACGTCAACCGCATCGAGACCGGTATCACGATCCTCACCAGGGAGCTCAATCAGTATCACGCCTACCTGGTGCAGCTCCAGCAGGCCGAGGAGGAGCGCGCCATGCGCGAGGCTGCCGCCCGGGCCCGGGAGGCCCAGGAGACCGGCGAGGTCGTCGGCCCGCCCGCGGAGGCCGAGCTGGACGCCCCCGTTGTTGCCAAGACGTCCCGCTCGAACCTGGGCACCGTCACCTACCGCGAGGACTTCGATATCAAGGTCGTCCAGCCCGACCAGGTCCCCAGGGATCTGTGCGAGCCCAGCATGGCCAGGATCCGCGCCCGGGTGAAGTCCGGCGTCACCGATATCCCTGGTGTTCTGGTCACCAAGAGGACGGTCCCCGTCGCCAGGCGGTGATCATCCGCCCTGGGGGGCTTCGGCCCCCCGGGGCATCACAAAGAAGGAGGTATCATGCCGCTATATCGAGTTGTGATCGATCCCGAGCTCGTCGCTAAGGCCAAGACCAGGGACATCATCGTCAACCGCGTCCGGAAGATGCTCCGCTAGGCCGACTTCGACATCAAAGACTACGAGTGGTCCGTTGCCTATGTCACGCCGAAAGAGGCCGAGGGCATCGAGGCCGTTCTGGCGCGGAGAAAGGAGCCAACTCCATGAAAACCTATCGCATCCAGAACCGCATCACCCAACAATGGTGGGAAGGCCAGGCCGCATCGGCCCAGGAAGCCTGCGACCAGGCCGGCTGGCAGATCGGTGATTGCTGGGTCCGGGAGCGTACACCGGTCGTTCCCGACCCAACGGCCGACTCAGGCCACCGAGGCGGCGGATGGAAGACCGTCTACCGCCTCACCTAATCACCCTGGGCGGGGCCCTCCTGGGCTCCGCCCAGCATGCCCGCTAACCTCTGGTTAGCCTTAGAGCACTCTCACTGGCGCCCCTCCATATGCCCGAGTCCGACCTGAGCCATCGCCTGATCTCTCCATCCCATTGACGCGTCATCGCTCTCGCGCTGCCGTCCGAGATCTGCGCCTGCACCCGAGCGGCCACCAGTGAGACTTCCACCGTCAGACTTGGAATCGAAAGCCCGTTCAACAACCGTTTGTCTCGGACTTGTCACTCGAAGGAAATACGCAGACATACTATGATATAGTTTGACTGCGTTAGCTGCCAGACCCTGTTACGACGGGAGGATCAGTATGTCAAACTATAGAAGGACTGTAGAGGAGCTTCGCAAGTTAGCTTCAATGTTCTGGCCTCCCGAACTGTCACAGAAAGAAGCTGACATAAGCATAATACCGAAGCTTCTCGAGACTCAGGATCAGTTCATCTCGATAATCGGCACTGACTTCACCGACCTCAGTTCGCTGTTCAGCGCGGTTGAGCTTGCGAAGCTCACTCCTAATCTATTCTTGAAGCATCTCGTGGTTCTTGCGGATTTCGGCGGTGAGCAACTGATGAGACTTAACAGCCGATTTCGTGAACTGTTCCCCTCTGGAGAATTGAGATTCATCCATCAGGGCGACCTGCACTCTTACACGTTCAGGAGACTGCCAGTCAGAGGGGCCCTGAATAATGACAGGCTTGGTATCAGCGGCAAGACGCTACTCGAGAAGAAGCCGTTTGATGAGTTGCTGCAAGAAGTCTCGACTATTCTCATGCATGGCAGTGCGGCAGAGGATGAAACAACCGCTGCACTGCTGTCAAAGTGCGAGGTTGGGGTCTATCTGGGTCAACCTGAAGAACTCACTAGGTTTGTGAAACAGAGATACATCTGGGTGAGTCGGATCACCAGTGGCGCTCAAGCGAATAGCCTCGGGCAGATCGCCCAGGATTACGTGAGTGACTATCTTCAGAGGGCATTAGGCCCCTTCGGTCCCATAGTATTGAGAAACAGCAAGATTCCAGGGATCGTTGATCGCGGTGGAACCCCTGCCAAGTTCGATCTCGTCGTATCGCATCGAGACCGATACGTCGGTGTTGAGGTGAGTTTCCAGGTGACAACGAACAGCACTATCGAACGCAAGGCGAATTCCGCAAGAGCTCGCTTCGAGCAGGTCGACAAGGCCGGCTACAAGAGTGCCTATGTTGTGGACGGAGCAGGGAATCTGATGCAGCGGGTCAGCGCCACACGAACACTGTGTGACTATAGCCACTGCATCGTCGCTTTCTCAAAGAGCGAACTGGAGGTCCTAACCGCCTTCGTGAAGGAGTATCTGCTGGGCGACGTACGACAGCCCAGTGTCCAATAGAACGGAGATCTAAGGTGGCACACTGGTCAGAGAATGGCACACGCCTTCATATTCAGTACAGGACGCTCCATCGTACCAGTCAACTGCCCGAGATGTCATCGGCCGTGAGTGATGTCTGCATAATCATCTTACCGGCCTCACAACGGCACGGTCACAGGCTTGAAGGAATCCACGATCTCATTTCTGTTGTGCCTACTAACCTTGGGGACGACGCCACCTTGGTTGTCATAGGCGAAGTTGTGGATCTTGTGTCGGTTCACGCAAGTGTTCACACATCTATGCGCTACCAACACTGGATAAGCCTCAAGCGGCAGTCGGTTAGGGAATCTGACAGACAGGACAGTTTGGCAGAACACCATTACGGCGCCTTGATCTACACCAAGTACGACTCGCCTCTCCGACACACAAAGACGAGGATACCCTATACTTACTGCCCCTACTGTGACAAGACCACCAAAGACTACGGCGGCAAGAAGCACACCTATCACAGATATGGGACGCTCCTGTCTGACGTATGGCGAGACATCCCCTCCAACCTGGATGGAGACCTGACAGAGATCATAGACAGGTTCGCGGACCTGTTCGGGATTGAGTCATACAGTAGTCTGGACGTGCTGGACTGTAGGCAGTTCGACTGGGGTCGAAGACCTGTCTCACCCAGCTGGCCTCCGGCTGATAGACAAGCACTCACGAGCACGTCTGGCAATATCGACCCGGACCAACTGATCCGTGGCGATTGTCTTGAGAAACTACGTAGTCTGCCAGATGATTCTGTGGACTTTGCTTTTGCAGACCCACCATACAATCTCGGTAAGCACTATACGGGATACGGCGACGATATGGCCGTGGCCCAGTACTTTAGCTGGTGTGACCGATGGATCGCCGAACTAGCCCGTGTCCTGCGTCCAGGAAGAACGTGCGCCGTCCTGAACATTCCGCTGTGGGCCATTCGCCACTTCAGCTACATGGAGACCATTCTAACCTTTCAGAACTGGATTGCCTGGGATGCCCTAGCTTTCCCTGTGCGCCTGATCATGCCCGCGCACTACGCGATCCTATGCTTCGCCAAGGGCCGACCCCGTGCTCTCCCTGGATTGGTGGGCGATTGTGGCGAAGAGGATGAGCACCCCCTCACAAACGCCAGTGGCGTTCTGGAGCCATTAGCGGAGGGGTTCTGCCTGAGGGCAGGGTGTATCAGTGCAAGAAAGCGGGCACAGATCGGCGACCGAGGCGTTCTCGCAGATCTGTGGTGGGATATTCACAGGTTGAAGCACAATACGAGAAGAGTTGACCACCCTTGTCAGCTGCCTCCGCACCTTATGTACCGCCTCATATCGTTGTTTACACGCCCTGAAGAAGTCGTCCTCGATTGTTTCAACGGAGCTGGAACAACGACCCTGGCGGCCGCTCAACTGCATAGGACGTATGTCGGTATAGAGCTTTCCGAGGAATACCACGCTATCGCAACTGCAAGACATGCAGAACTCCGGACTGGCATGGACCCTTTCAGAAAGGCGACGCGAGCGCTGACAGCAAAGAACAGCCCTGTGCCCCGCATGCCCAAACAGAAGTATATGGTCTCCAAGAAGACCCTTCAGCTGGAGGTCAAACGCATCGCAGCCTTGTTGGGAAGACTCCCGAATCGGGAGGAGGTTATCCAGCACAGCCAATTCCCCATTGCGTATTACGATCAGTACTTCGCCGGCTGGGGAGAAGTATGCGCCGCGGCACGCACGACCGGCATGTCAGAGACTCGGATCATCAGTGAGGCGCAGCCGGGCTCGTCCCAGCCGCCTTTTTTCGACCTCCGTGATCTAGCCTCACAGCAGGAGTAACACCGCCGCCGCAATCGGACATATGCCGATCACATGTCCGTGCCCTCTCTACTGGCCCCGCATATCTACTCGTCTCAGGCATCCATTGACAATCCAATAGCACGCATGTAGTATAGTACAGATGGAGGTGCCTAATGCCAGAAGAGGTAGCGCTGTTCATTGACCTGGAGAACCTGAGATATGGTCTGTTGAATAATCACGGACAAGAACCCGATTTCGCATATCTAGTTGAAAAAGCTAAGAGATATGGTAGGCCATCTATGATGCGGGCCTACGCAGATTTCACCGAGCATCCCCCTCAGATGAACCGGCAACTCCAGGTGGTCGGCATCGAAGCCATCAACGTTCCCGTTAAGCGGACCACTTATTCTGGGATAACCGGGTCTATAGAGAGAGTCAAGAATGCTGCGGATATGGTATTGGCTCTGGATGCGATAACCGAGGCTCTTGGAGTCGACCTGATCGATAGAGTGAAGTCGTTCCTGATTGTCACAGGTGACCGCGACTACGTCAAACTGGTGACGCTCCTACGCAACAGGTTTGGTCAACGAGTGATTATCTGCGGCGTCCCGGGCTGCATATCAAGCGACTTAGAGACAGCAGCAGGCGAGACAGACCACATAGAGGTTAGTCCCGTTGAGCCTACTGACCCGCTACAGCTGAGACAGGCTTTGGTAGCCATGGTAATGAGAGGCCCCGCTCCTTTGACATACTGGAGTGTAAAGATAGTGGACCAATGGGCCCAGAGTCCCAATCAGTCTATTCCTGGAACGGCAAAGGAGCGCAGAGATGCCATCGGTCAGCTACTGGATGAAGGAGTGCTAGTTCGTCGGCCGCGGCCAGACCCCAAGAGAGGCCAGGTGCAGGAAGCAGTTCTTGACCAGGACAAGGCCAAGACACTCGGCTATATTGCCTACAAAGAAAAAACCCCTCGCCGTGAGGGGTTAGGCACAGAAGCAAAAGGAAACGATCACAAAACTGCTTAGATGGCATAAAGGTTAGCACATGAGTTTTAGTTTGTCAAGTCCCCCTAGCCCTCTCTCGCGCTTGGCTTCAGTTTGTTCCTCCCCCTGAACTCGAACCCCCGTGGGCACCATATCGATTGGATCCACCGCGCAGATCTCTCGCTAGCCTCTTGGCCAGACACACTGAGCCTAGTCACCCCCCACAACCACCCCAACCTCAATCGGCGCTGTTATGCCGGTCACCGTGATAACCTCTGCGGCTTCTAGTTCGAACACCTGCTCACCCTCGCTTGCACGATCGCCAGAATTGTTGCCCCCCCTCTGCACAACACTATGTTGTGTAATAACGCAATCAAATCCAGAGATTGGCCCATGGCTTGAGCAGTGTCCAAAACTCGGAAGGACGCAGGACTCTAAATCCAAGCCGCGACAATCGAGCCTTGTGGCGACCGATTGTGTCCATGTCTGTTGTCAGAAATGCGTCACAGTTGCCCATTCGGTACTGGAGCAGTAGCAACCGGTCAAATGGGTCGCGCCGCAAATCCGCAATTTTCATCAACTCATCCTCCAATTCCCGCAGCTCAGGCGTGAGCTTAAAGCGGTGTCGGACTGTGCCACCACTACCACCACAGTTATCGATTTCCTCGAGGGTAATAAGCCAATGGTCTAATACATCGAGCACCCAGCGGAGACGGCTTTCGCGGCTGCGGAAATCTTGAATATTGGCAACCTCAGCGACAGTAAGAGGGGAGACAACGAACTGGAAATGGGCCCGTTTGTTGATAAGAAGAATGCTCTGGAGTGACTCTAGCTCAACCCGTAGCTTCGGATCAACGTCATGCGCCAATGCTTCTGCTTCGAAGATGAACTCACCGTAATTGTAGAGGTGATGAAGAATGCACGTATCGAGCAGCAGGCGGCCAGGTACAGACTGAAGGTCATCAGCTGACGCCATTTGTTTGATGGATATCTCCTTACACCTACATGATGAAGCAGACCCACTTTGCTTGTCAGGACAATGGAGTCTAGCCGATTTCGAACAATCCCTTCATATGGTAAACGTCGCCGGCTATGACTTGGCTGACTGCATCGCCTTGCAGTTAGGGTTCGGCGAAAAATGAGGGGCTGATATCATATTCGCAGCGATTTGAGTTTGCCGGTGATCAGCTTATCTCTTTCCTCCATGACGCTCATGAAGTTACTAAGGCTTAGGTCCACATCGGGAATGTAGTGCCTCTTCATGTAGTCTCGTCTGTCCGCCTTGTCAGGATAGGTCCGGACAAGCCATTCCTCGAAATCCATGTTCGACTTCTCCTGGTTTGGAATCCCTTCGAGCAGCTGCAGGTTTGCCAGATAGTTGTAGTTATACAGACAGTCACCCACATCCTTCTCGCTGACGCCCTGCGCGATCAGTCTCTTTCTCGTGAAGAAGCTCTTTGGGAATATGTGGTCTATATGGAACTTGTTCCTGAAGTCAAGAGACGGATATAGCAGCGCCAGTGTTGAGAACGCGCGACTCTGACCATACCGAACCCATAGAAGGTTCTCTATCTCGTCATCGTTCAGACTCAGCGACTTATTCGTACCTCTGAATCCATCTGCTATCCTCTCAACAGGAAACGACGAGTGATCGTCGGCGAGGACCTCCCTGGTCGGCCTTAGCACCGTATCAGGCTGCCCTCCAAACGTCTTCTGCAGCAGAGACAGAATCAGCCACTTGCTTATGGCACTTCTATCACCACGGTATTCTGATGATTCGGTGAAACCTATGGGGCTCCCTATCTTAAGCAGGTAATACGCGATCGGGATTACAGCATTGTTGGCTATCAACGTGTCACGATTATAGCCGAATGAATCTAGAAGCATGACCGCAAGTCTTATCGCCCCTGAAATGTCCGACCATTTCTCCTCTATCTTAAGCATGTTGGCTCTGTTGAAATTGTCTACCTTGAAGGCAATGTCTTTGAAGTCACTAAGCACCAAACATGCTTTGAGCACGAAATCCTTGTTGAAGTTGAACCCGTCTCCTATGTTGTTGATTTCGTCTACGAAGCTGGTAATCTCCTCCCTAGCATCTCTCTCTTCCCATTGAGCAGTTGCGATAGATAGCAGCAAGTCCGAGTAGCTCAGTGGTGTACCGCCGCTATTGACCCTGATGAAGATGTTCAGTACCTTGTCCAGGCTTCTGTCTTTCTCCATATAGTAGTTGATAATGCGATCTTTGTGTATTGCCGAGTGAAGCTTGAACAGAGTCTCATTCGCAAACTGCGCCTTCTCTTCATCCAGGCTGAGCAGTTGATTATTCAACAGATACTTGTTGACTTCGTACTCTTTTTCAATATCGAGAATGTCCCCGACCCTGAACCAGAAGACCTCATCCCCGTTGCGCTCAGCTTCTTCCTTAGTCAGAAACCGAAACACGTATTCCATGCCAAGCTCGTCTGACCCCTTCAGTAGATTGAGATATAGCGTCCTGTAAGGGAACGATGAGTCATCTTGCCATCTCTTCCATGGTAGTTTATAGGCGTAGTGTCCTCGCAGTCCCAGATAGAGGGCGGTTAGGCGCTGTTGCCCATCCAACACTGCTGTGATATGACCGCCACCGCTAACATCGGCCTTAGGGTTGTGTCTCTTATCTCGCTCGTGATACTCCCTGATGAACTCGTAGAACTGATAGTCCCTCTTATTGTCTTTCTCCACATGCCAGAACAAGAACGACCCAATCGGATAGTCTCTCATTATTGAGTCGAATAGTCGTTCCATCTGGTCAGTATCCCAGACGAGTTCTCGCTGGATTGCCGGCAGGAAATACTTCCTCTCATGAATTCCATCGATCACGTCTTTGATTGTCGTAGGTGCTTCGAAGCCCATTATTCACCTCCTTGGGATTTTGCTGTTCAGCTACGATCGAGCATCTTGTCTCGCTGCTGTGCGTACCGTCCAGATCCGCCCGCACAACTAGCCGCCAACCGCCCCCACCTCAATCGGCGCCGTTATCCCCGTCACCGTGATAACCTCGCCCACAGCCAGCTCGAACTGCTGCTCACCCTCCGGCGACCGCACGTACACGATGCAGTCAACGCCGCTCTGGTTCTCAATCGTGATGCCGCCCTCCACCTCCGTAACACGGATCGCCAACGACTCCTCCGTCACTGTAATCCTCGGTTCCGCGTCCGGGGGGCAGCCCAGGCCTAGCGAGGCCGTTAGCACCAGGCAGATGAGAGCCGGCACTTTGATTGACATCTTATGACGCATAGTATTACAAGTCAGGGGCGTAGTCAATACCCTCGTATGAACTGCTATAATAGCAACTGATCAGAAGAGCCGAGCTCGCAACCAGACGGTGGAAAGGAGACCGGGATGTCAGCAGAAGAGACAGCCAGAAGCGCCGATTTGAAAGCATGGATGCTATTGCATCGGGTCCGGGACTTGGCTGTCTATATCCAGAATCGCATATGTAGTCAATACGGTCTTACAGTGGAGCAGTACACGGTGCT
>PWZA01000174.1 GCA_003567655.1 Dehalococcoidia bacterium | reverse complement strand
GGTATGCCTTTCAATCTGACACCTCCGTCTTTCTATTTTATCTGACTTTGGTGTCCATTAAATCCATCCTACCCCAAGCTGCTTCGACTTTGTGGATTGGTCCTTCCTTTCGAACAACTCTCTGGATTACGTCCGCTGTTGTCTTGACATCGAGTTCAAACATATAGCTTGGGTGCAGGACGGCGATAGAGGCCCGCTCATACACCAACACTTCTGGACGGCAGTTGTCCGGATCAGGTTCAGGATGACCATCGCTAATCGCTTCTGCAGCGTCGGGGGAGCCAGGCTCGCCCTCGATTTGACCTGCCTTAGCGTCAGTGGGGCTGGATTCCACGAGTACAAAGTCAACTGTCTTGTCTCTTGCGTCAAATCTGGCTTTTGCATCCTGGACGGCTTCAAGCACCTTGTCTACCTCTACCTGACGATTCTCTACCCAATCACGAGACCAAATGCGATGAATTCTCCAGCCCAATCCTTCAAGGACTTGCTGTCTTAGCCGATCGCGGTCTCGAGCGGTCTTGAAGGAGTGATATGTGTAACCATCGCATTCAATGCCCAACAGGAAGCGTCCCGGGTGAGTAGGATCCAAAACTCCCAAATCGATGCGGTAACCCGATACTCCGATTTGTTTCTGCATCTCAAGTCCCTTTTCTCTCAACACTTGGTAGACCTCTTCCTCAAACGGAGACCCAGACTCACCTTCGTCTATTGTGATGGCTCGCGGTATCGCATCAAGTCCGTGTTTTGCCACCTCCATGTATTCTTTCAGCAAACGAACGCCTGCAGTATGAACCCGGGTCAGATCAAGCTGTGACGGGTCGAATGAGCTGATCAGCTTAACGTGTTCCTTAGCTCTCGTAATCGCTACATTAAGACGACGTCTGCCTTCTTCGTGAGTGAGAGGTCCAAAAGTCATCCTTATTTGGCCAGTTTCGTCTGGCCCATAACCAATACTGAAAAACATGACGTCTCGCTCATCCCCCTGAACATTCTCCAGGTTCTTTATGAAGAAGCGCTCATGTGAGTCTGCATTGCACCACGCATCGAATCCAGGGTCTACCTGTCTCAAACCTTCTACGGCAGCATCAACCGCATCTGCCTGAGCCAGGCTAAAGGCTACTACGCCCAGACTCCGGTCAGGGCATTGGCTGTAATGCTGGTAAACAAGTTTGGCGACGTGTTCTGCTTCCCGTCTGTTAGTTCTGCTCCTGCTCCTATCATAGATCCCGTCAGGCACCAGGACAAACTCAACACCCATGGGATTAGTATGCGTGCCGGCAGCTGGAAAAGTGATCAAGCTATTGCCGTAGAAGTGATAGTTCGAGAAGGCGATGAGTGATTCGTCTCTGCTTCTGTAGTGCCACAAGAGTGATTTCTCCCGCCTACCGAATGCCACAAGGGCCTCCTCCATGACTGAATCAAGAACCTCATCCTGTGCTGACTCTTCGTCTTGCAGGTCGCCATCCTCGACAGTCGCGAAGAACCTGGTTGGTGGCAATTGCTTGGTATCGCCGACGACGATTACTTGAGGGGAACGCAGGATACTGCCGACGGCATCCTCAGGCATAATCTGCGACGCTTCATCAAACAGGAGAATGTCGAACTTCATCTGACCCGGCATTAGGTAAGAAGCGACCGACAACGGACTCATCAGAAAACAAGGCTTCAGCGTCTGAGCCAAATCTGGTACTGTGGATAACAAACGGCGCAAAGACATGTGTCTTCTCCTCTTCTGGATCTCCCTTTGAAGAATACTGAGGCCGGAAGTTGGTGGACTCGTGAAGCCGGTATCTGGACGCCGGGAACGGAGTTCAGAAATGATCCGTCGGGGAGTCTCCTGAACCAATCTCTCATCAAGCCTCCTGAACTCGTCTATTGCCTGCTCGTGCAATGTGCTGCGAAACGAATGGAGAATAGGGTCACTTCCGTATGCTTCATCAAGCCACAAGCGGTAGAACTGTTTCTCAAAAGCGCTGGGCAGATCTGTAGCTCTTATGCCTCTAGTGAGGCTCTCATTGATAAACTCAGATAGCCCGAGAGATCGTAGTTTCCTGACGGCACATTCAACATCGAGCCATGCCCGGAGCTCAGCCAGTGTGTCGTGGCGGGGTTGTGTCCATGATCGCACCTCATTAAGTGGAGTACATTCACTCACTCCGATCTGATCCAGTGGGAACAGCGTCCTGAGGAAGGTAAACCCCGACCTCAGTGCCGTTACGATTCTGCTTCCACTTTGGGCAATTTCGCGCAAATCTTCCAATGTCGATAGATCAAGCGAGGCCGGACTCGAGCATGCCGCCAAGTCGTGGCTAGCCGAAAGACAGCTTTCAATCCACGCAACGAGCGTGTCAAACACATCAAGACACATGGTCTCGGTCAGACGCTCTTCCATTGTTCGATTACGACCTCTTTCTGAAGAACATCGGCACCCATCACGAACTAAGAGTGCCAACCTAAGGTCTGCGACAGCAGATTCCCCCCTGGTTGGGGGGGCTGTCCTACAGAGCCGCCGTATACGCCGGAGTGACATTCTATAGCTGAAGTAGCGGAGGTATCGTCCGGACCCATTATACTGACCGCTAAAGCGTGTTATAAGGTCTTCAAGTTCTAGGTCAATGAAGTCAGGTGTATACTTCTCATGTAGCTTGGATTCCAGATGCTTAACTACTCTCTCAAAAACGTCAGTCAAATGTGATGTCAGCGCTATTGCGGCGTTCAAGGCCTCTAAAAAGGCATCTAAGGCTCGCTGGATCTCAGTTTGCTGCTGAAGTGAGCAAGCCGCAAGGAGGGTACCTTTCCAGGGATGAGTCTCGTACTCACTATAGATCTGGTCATTAGCGGCGATTTGTCTAAGCAGCCGCATTATCTCCCCGAACTGTTCTTGTGCTAACTCCAGTGGCTTGGGAATATAGGCTGGAATGTCGGGACTGTTCAAGAGACGAGCCAAACGTCCGTTCGCCTGAAAGGGGGTAAGCCTGAGAGCACCCAGAGGAGAATGCAGAGCTCTCACGAAACTATTAAGCTGTTTGCGCCGTTCCTCGAGTTGATAGAAAAAAGCAGGATCGCCAGGTGTCTGTGAGGCTCGGGGCCGGTGCAGGGTCATACTGAGTTGCTCGAGCACGGCTCGCTTGTTTGCTTTGTGGCTGTGCAATTCTAGGCAGAACTCACCGAGACCACATTCGTCCAGTCTTCGCTTCACCACATCCAGAGCTGCCATCTTCTCACTAACAAACAGAACCCTTTTCCCTGCAACCAAGCACTCGGCTATGATGTTAGCGATAGTCTGGCTCTTCCCCGTGCCGGGAGGTCCCTGAAGAACGAAACTCACCCCCGCAAGTGCTGCGAGAATCGCCTCTTGCTGACTAGAGTCTGCATCCAGTATCTGGAAGGAGCGTTCCGGTCTTGTAACATTATCGAGCTTCTCGGCTGTCACCAAGTCCAAGGGCACATCGGGAAGCAGAGTAGGGAATCCTGCCAGAGCGGCGACAATGCGATGCCGTTTTGCTGTAGCCATATTAGCTTCGAGGTCTTTGTACATCATGAATTTTAGGAAAGAGAACAGCCCGATATGGCAGTCTTCTCTAACTTGCCAGGTAGCCATTTGCGCAACAACCTGCCTTGTTGCTTCCAAGAATCTCCCAATATCCAGGTCTTGGGCGTCTTCCGGTAAATCTGGGAGCGTAATGCCGAAGTCATTTCTTAGTAGCAGCACAACTGCCGGGTTGACGATGATATCTTCTGGTGCCATGGTAAGGCGATATCTCTGCCGTGGTCGCTGTCGCTCCATCTGTACAGGAATGAGGAGGATGGGGGATACAAGCCCGACCGAGCTAGTGGGAGTTTCGGCCCAATGAAGGAATCCCAAAGCTATAAAGAGAACATTGGTTCCTCGCTCTTCGAGTTCGGTTTGAGCGCGTGATCGCAATGTGTAGAGAACCCGTGCTGTGCGTTGTCGAGCCCCTTCACAGATTAGTTCGTTTGGGTCTCTGGGCTTGGCGATGGATGCAGCAGTATTCTCGGTTGCGTCTTCTGTGTCCTTGGGATCAAGAAACCCCTGCTCTTCCCGCACATAGACGTAGTATTCACCCTCTTCCTTCACTAAACGATCGAATATGCTAGTAATGCCCGGTTCTACGATTCTCAGGGTACTACTCCTGGTCTCTTTGAAGTTGACAAGACGGTTTCGCAGGCTGAGATCAATGAGGCGTTCCTTCCATTGACGGAATTTCACCTCTACTGCCTCAGCTAGACCGGGCACGTCAAAATCCGCTGATTCGTCACGAGTATCTGCGCTTGTGGTCACGATGTCCTCCTGCTCATTCAGATCACTTGTTCTGGATATCTGTCTCTCCTGTTTGTCTTTCATCATTGCTAGACACTGGTGACATACAGTACCACTGCGCACCCTTCGTTGCCGGCACATCGAGCACCACGGCTTGGATTGCCAATATCGTTTGGCATCGAAGTTTCGATACATAACGGTCAGGTCTCAATGCTTAGTCATTCAAATAAGAGAACATGCCTGTCACTCGACCGGCCACCCTGGTATCACCTCGTCTATCTCAGCCATCAGGCGGATGGTTTCTTTCAGCGCTACGATTACCTTCTGGTAGTGGGTCAGCTCGTCATATGTGAGCGTCCTGCCCTTGCGATCTTTTAACCATTTCTGAGGTACTTGGTAGCCGCCGATTTGGAAACTCCAGACCTCCGGCGGGACACCGTCAAAATACTGCGTCTTGTTGATATAGACGCGCTGGCTATTGTCATCGTAGGTTACCTTTTCCACAGCGTTGGAGCCCCTCACATTGAACTTTATCTGAATGCGCTGTAGTTCGAGCTCCGTCGCCTCCATAAGGTGCAGCGACACCAGTTCGGCGCCCTTTTGTGCTAGTGTTCTGAAAAGCTCTTTGTCCGAGGTAAGCGGCAGGCGAGCGAAGTCTATCTTTAAAAACTCGGCGTAGCGGGTGCGGTAGGTGGGCGAGTGGAAGACGGCATAGGCATAGTTGAAGATGTCCTCGGGGCCGAGTGTCTGCTCAAAGTCTCCACGGCCGTCCTCAACGAATTGCAGCCCTAGCTTGTCTTGAGTGTCCTGAATAAACTCACGATTCAGATTCGGCCGGCGTTCGTCGGGTCGATAAAGACCGCTGGCGACCTCTTGTTGAGATGCATAGAGATATAGTGGGAATATGCAAGACTGCGTCGTAGATTCTCCACACTTGGTCTCCACGATGTGGCGAGAGCAGAAGAAGTGGTCCATTTCTGCAGATTTGTTGCTTCTTGCGGATACTAATGCAAGATTTTCGCCTGCTAATATGTGGCGCATCACTGGATATGCCATTCCCCAGACAAGAGAGCGGTGGTAGAAAATCAGCCTCTTATCAAAGGGCCTGAAACAGACAGGCTGTATGTGTATTGATATGTCACCCTCAGACCTTATTAGTCGACGTGCATGGGCAATGTGCCAGCCTTTCTTCTTGGCTATTCCGAGTGAATCGCAGAGTTCGTCATCGCCAAGCGGTGATGTTCTAAACTGTGCAACACGAGACAACAAACTCTCCCGCCTGGGCTCAAATTCGGTCACAAGATGGTCCCTGGCGGTGATAATACCAGCGCTATGTGTGAGCATAACCTTGTTAATAGGCCAGCCGCTCTCATATTCCGAGCGAAGTTCTTCATTCATTGGAACAAACAAATAGAAAGGGTTACACGGACGTAGTTCCTTCCAGTCCGTTGAAGAGATATCAGTCCCGGTAAGAATGTGGTACTTTGTACCCTCCTGTAGGTCAGGCCAATCACCGCGAGGTCCTCGAAGGTGAGCATGGTAAACTCTCGCAGGGCCATTTTCAGTTGGCTCTTTCACGAACAAGGCGATCGCTACTCCTTGCTGGATGTCAAAGACATTTTCGTCCTTGCCATCATCCGAGACGGAATCCCCCTTCTTTGTGCTACCGTGCAGGTCAACGATGTAAATATCGGTGAATGTGCCCATCAGGGACTGACGCATGCCGCGAAGGGTTGGGTTATCTAGATAGCCGTGATTAGTTATAAAGCCCAGAATACCCTGGCCAGTGCGTTCAATCCGCCATTGCCCAAAGCGGATAAACTTAACGTAGTCATCTTGCAGGTTCTTTTCCAGCTGTAGAGCCCCTCGTTCTTTGATTCTGATGCCATCGGCATATTTGTAAGGCTCCACCAGCGCACGTGCAGCTTGACCGAGGTTGGCGGATAATATCCTATACGGAGGATTGCCCAGGACCACCATGATAGGCTTTTCTGTTTTGATTTCGGCAGCAGCGTTGGCTTCCTCGGTTATCCAGCGGGCAAAGAGCGTATCGGTGCGCTTTACGGCTTCCTCGAGGGTATTGGTTAGATAGATTCCCAGACGCTGGTTGCTCTTAAACTCGTAGCCGGTCTCCTGGAGCAGAAGCCCCAGCTTGAGATGAGCCACTGCATAGGGAGCCATTAGCAACTCAAAGCCGAAAACACGGGGCAGGAGTTTCTCGGCTACATAGTCATTCCATAAGCCCTTCTGTCCCTGAGCAACAACAGCGTCATGTATCTCGTTTATAACCATGTATAGAAACGTGGCGGTGCCCAACGCCGGGTCGAGAATAAGCGTCTTCTCATCCGCCAGACCGAGCGGCTTATCAAAACGAGTTTTCAGGAGATGATCAATGGAGTGCACGATGTAGGAGACCACGGGCTCCGGCGTGTAATAGACGCCACGTATCTCCCTTATCTTGTCGTCATATTGTTCGAGGAAGGTCTCGTAGAAGTGCACCACAGGGTCTTCCCTAGCGCTGCGCTTTCCGAAATTCTTGAGGACAGCTTCCATATCGGCCTGGGCAAGAACCTGCGCTAGGTCGTCCACCAGCCAAGCGATGCGGTCATCCAGGTCATAGCCGGCGATGTATTGAAACAGCTTCCTGAGGAATGGGTTTGTCTTGGGTAGGTTCTGGGCAGCATCGAGGCGGGTGAAGGAGGCGCCATTGCTAGATATGCAACGGGCGGCAAAAAGCCCATATGCGATGGTCTGGGCATACATATCGGCGAAATAGTCGACTGACAGGTCGGGGATGAGGTTATCACGGAAAGCAGCAAGCTGGCTGTGCAGGCTGCCGTCTTCCGTCTCTTTCTCGAAGGCGTTAACTATCAGATTCCGAATCAAGTGCGCCTGACGAGCCATGCGTATCGCCATCTCTTCTGGAGTGCCCACAGCTTCGGCTTCATGAGCCAGAAAGCTACTCAAAAGCTCCGCTACAGCTTGAATGCCCGCTTTATCGCGTTTGATTTCGCTCTCGGCGGTCAATGTGCCCAGGCTTGCCGCGAGGCGGCGTTCCCCATTCACATACCAGCGGAATGCAAGGTAATCGGTCAGAATGAAGTTACTTAAAGACGGGAGATACCGCTTTAGCTGCTCTGTCTTTTCAGCTTCGTCAAGGCTCTTGCCGATGTCTTTGGCCTCAACGTACCCTATAGTGGCTGGGCCCTTCGTGACGATAAAGTCAGGTGCGCCGCACTCTATACGGCTTGGCAAACTGGTAGCGACGATTCCGTCGCGGAGTGACTCCAGAAGTGTTTTCAGAGCGGGATAATGAGAACCTTCGCTGGCATAACCGCCAGACAAGGTCTTCTGAACAGCATTAAGATAGCCGCCGAGTGCTTTGAGCTTTGCTGCCTCTGCCAAATCTGTCTCACCCCCTAAGCATTTACTCTGCCATTATACAATAATGACAGAAGAATGCACGAGGTAGTAGTTAGACTGACGGGCTCGGAGGTAACAATCCTGACAAAAGTGCAGTCAAGCTATGCCTTACTCTTGTTAAGAATGGATTCCTTGATAGCTGCCAGACTCTCAAGTGATTTCGTGCCGAGAATGGTCCTTGTCGCAGGCGCACAGTATAACCTTACACCTTCGCAGCAGTCACACTCGCCTGTCAAGTAGCCATGTAGCATATCGGCCCTACTGTAGCACCGGTCATTTCTTGCCTTTATCCCGTTCCAAGCATCCTTTTGGAATGCTACAACAGCACCCTCTTCCTTTATGAACGTGCGAATCAGTTGATTGATATATATCTTTTCGGCTCCCCGTATGTCCTTAAGAGCTTCTCTGCCGAAGAGTTTCTGTAGGCCAGAGACTCCTCCCCATGATTTCTCGCTGGCTGGACTTGGCATTGAGTAATACACTACCAAGCCTATCCTAAAAGGTGTGCTATACGTCAGTTTGAGGAGTGCCTCTTTCCTAAGCTCACTTCTCTCAGAGTTATTTGACCCCATGTGTTCGGCTTGAAATTCGAGAATTCCAGATCTTCTCAATGCCACCCACAATCTGTGTTCTTGTTCTTTGTTCTTCCCCTGGTAGGCAAAGAACAGGCCGGATGCGACCGAATGAGAAGCGGGATTGCCGAAGACCAGTAAGACTGATGGTCTATCATCCGACTTCTGAGGAATAATCTGTTCCGAATAGTACACTAGATGGTCTTCACTCTTTTCCTTGACTATGCCGGCGTTCTCCTTTAGCTCTGAGAATTGGGCGTACCTGTTCTCGAACTTTTGACGTTCCTCATCTTGTCCATATAGCATTGCCAAATCAAGTGTGACTTCCAGTTTCCCTTTTCCGACATCTTTGTGTTCCAACAAATCGCCGTGATACATGTCGACACCCCCTATCTGTTCAGTTGCTCCGCATTATAGTACCTAATAACCCCTATTTCAGCCAGAGCTTCCCAAGTTGAGATAAGAAATATCACTCTACCAGTAAAGGCAAGGCCCTATGCCTTAGTTGAACAATGCTCGCTTTTGTGTGGAAGAGCTGTGTTGACGGCGCCTCCCGGTTGGCTTACTATGGGTATTGCTGAGCGCTGGCGAGGGTGATTCTTGGGTTCGTACTAGAAGCGAACTGCGGTCGCGGAAGGCAAGACAAAACGAGAGAGGAGACCGGGCACATGGAGATCGTACTTGTGAAGG
>PWZA01000007.1 GCA_003567655.1 Dehalococcoidia bacterium | reverse complement strand
TGGCCCTGGGACAGGTCCTTCTGCTGGCAACGCTGCTGTGGACCTTCGTTATCTCAACAACGTGGCACGCCTACTTCTACGGAGCATTGCTCGGTGCCGGCGGCGGATATCTCATAACCACGATGGCCGTCATCTGGCCGAACTACTATGGCCGCCGGCACCTGGGCAGCATCCGGGGGGTGTCGACCGCCAGCATGGTCGTCTTCGCCGCGCTGGGGCCGCTGCCCTTCGGCTGGATATTCGACCTCACCGGCAGCTACTCGTCCGCCATCCTCGTCTTCCTGGCACTCCCCGTAGCATGTGCCATCGCCGCCCTGCTCGCCCGCCCCCCACGCAGGACTTGAATACCGAACTGCAGTCCCTCACGATGAGGCTAGGGATTCAGACAAAGAGTTGACGACATGAGTTCCGGGTTGTACGAACGCAGTACCTGACTCGGAGTTACCTGATTGGTGTGGTGTCCCCGGATTCCCGCAGAGACCAAATATAAAGACCTGCCCCCCAGCTGTTGTATTGTCGGACTGCGACGAACGACTTGACAGAGTTCATGGTCTGCATCATAATGACACATAAAGACATCATAATGGTGAATAACGATGAACAATGCACCGCCTGGAAAGCCACTTCGTCTTACCGTCACTCTTGGGAAGGGGCAACGCGAAACCCTCGTCGCCATCGCCGAGCGGAACCACACTACGCTGGCGTTCGTAGTAAGACATGCGCTGGATCGCTTTATCGAAGAAACCCGCCAAAGACAGATGCGGTTGGAGTTGTGAGGGATTGGAGGCAACGGTCATGACAACCGCCTGTGTATAGCCGTTTGGGTGGGATGAACACGAGAATGGACTGTAGAATCAAGCCTGCCTACAAAACCAACTGGGGGGTTATGTACCAAGGGGACTGTGAAGCAGCATTGAGACGAGATCCATTGACGAGACGGTTAGGAAGGGTACATCTCATACTAACATCACCGCCTTTCCCATTGAACCGGAAGAAGAAGTACGGCAATCTCACAGGACAGGAGTACTTGGATTGGCTCAAGAATCTGGCTCCTTTATTCCGTGATTATCTCTCTCCTGATGGCTCTATTGTTCTGGAGATCGGCAATGCGTGGGAGCCTGGGAGTCCCGTTATGTCGACACTTCCCCTCAAGGCGCTTATGGCTTTTCTGGAGGCAGGCGATCTCAATCTGTGCCAGGAGTTCATATGCTACAACCCAGCCCGCTTGCCGACACCTGCGCAATGGGTTACTGTGGAGCGTATTCGTGTAAAGGACTCGTTCACAAGAGTATGGTGGATGTCACCCGTGAAGAGACCTAAAGCAGACAATCGCAACGTGTTGACACAGTATAGCAGGAGTATGCAAGACTTGCTCACGAAGGGTACGTACAATCCCGGGCCCAGACCGTCTGGGCATCATATTGGAAAGACGTCTTTTCTCTCTAACAACCGAGGAGCCATCGCGCCCAATGTAGTGATTCCTACCCCAACTGAGGACGGCCTTACGGAGGTACTCCCAATAGCGAATACGGGCGCTAGAGACCGTTACCAAGCCTACTGCCGCTACAAGGGCGTTGCACCGCACCCGGCTCGCATGCAGCCTAGATTGGCGGAGTTCTTCATTCGTCTTCTAACGGATAGGCATGATCTTGTACTGGATCCCTTCGCAGGCAGCAATACCACGGGCTATGCTGCAGAAGAACTCAGCAGAAGATGGCTTAGCATCGAACTCGATGCAGGATACGTTCAGACATCAGAGGTGCGTTTTAGGCCAGAGATGATGGAGGAGGCACCAGACGATCCTCGGTCTCACCTCCAGAGTCCTGCAATCTAGCCAACTCCGCTTCTGACCTTAGTGTCTGAATCAGTGTTGCCGTTACACGACGCAGCTCTTCAGACACGGGAACCGACTCGGGATCATATGTTGGAGATTGGTTCCCTGCTTCAGCATTTCCGTTTCCATCGCCAGCACACTGAGCGACCGAAGACACCGCTCTCTCCGCAGAGTCGTATAACTGAAAGAGGTGGAATGCTATGTAAGCCACATACCGATCTGTCAAGCGACCAGAGGTGCTTTCACCGAAACGTCGTCCCCAGTGGATCCTCTCTGCTCGGAACTGGGTCTCATCCATGTTTACGTATAACCATAGTTCATCTCCATTCGGCTCATAGTGACCAACCCTGGTCGCGCTGTAGTTGTTGACATCGTCCCAAGTAATGTCATCTGTATTGCCCTCCGGGAGTCGTTGCCATACTCGTTTCAGTTGATATGCAGGTAATGAGGCTGGCTGGCTTCCAGTACTTACAGAATGCTGTTTCGAGGCGATCACGCTGACTGCTCTGCTCGTCTCGAATACCGTTCCGTCATGAAGGGCCAATTTGGCCGTGACACCTCCCTCGGCGCCGACCTGAGCGCTCGGACTCACATTGATCTCGAGTTGGGCAAGCCCGTCCCTCGGTCCCCGAACCGATATGAACATGCCCGGTACATTCGATGATCCTGATATATGAGATGGATGCACCGCGCGAGTGATAAGGTCATTTCTTGCGTTAGTGTGGATCTCTGCTACGGATCGCCGGCCCACTTCGACAGTCAGGGCTGTCTTCTTGGCAAACTCGAATATAGTGGGAGGGTCGGTACCCACATAAGGTAGCGGGGGAGGCACAACTCTGATTTCTCGCATAGATGTCAACAGAGTGATAGGCGGAACCTCCAGGGAGGCTATGATCCTGCCCCCTTGACCGTTTGTAGCAGTACTCGAAACCAAGATGCGAACCGGGATTCTTCCGTTACGCATATCATCCTTGTCCACTGCGAACCTGGCGATATTGTCGCCTTCAATCGCGAACACCAAGTTGCCGGGCCTATGCTGCCTGGACAGAATATTGTCAGGCCCGTCAGTAATCAAGTGAACTACCTTGTGCTCTCCTGCAAGCAGGTCTAGTCTGCGATGGTCGGCGAATTCTAGCGACCGAGGGGGATCATGTGTTTGTCTCTTTCTACCGTCTCTCCCACTGCCTTCTTGGGAACCTCTGCGGCCGCCAGCGGAGGAACCTTGCCTATAGACGGTTATCAGGCGGTTCAGCATCTGATTGACGCGGCGGGTGCTCTCAGTTGCCAGAGCTGTTTCACGGCGTCGCAGAATCTCCTCAAGCTTCTGCTTCAGCCACGAATCCCCCAAGGCTTCGCGAACAGCGTTGATGAGCAAGTCCTCTCTTCGTTCGCCTATCATCGCACCTGCTCTGGTTGCGGTGAATATCTCCTTCTTGAGACGAAGGCTGAGATCATCGCAGTCAACGTGTACAAGAAGATAATCAGCCAATGCCCCAAGGCGAGCGTCACGAACGAGGCTCTTACCTCTGGCATGATGCCTCTGCCCGTTGAGGGTGAAGATGATGGTCAGAGGAGAGTTATCATAGTCCAGATATGAACCCAGTCTGACACTTGCACCGGATTCGCTGTCGTCCCCTTCCACTATGCCAGGTCTGAAGACCCAATACCTAATATTCACCCTTCCCTCTGCGCCCCATCGCGACAAGTCAGGCTCATGGGTCTGCGCCTCAGGCCTTCGATCTATACTAACTTGCTCCAGACGATTGCGCCCTCCATGAAGGTTCCGATTGAATCTTGGCGACACACGGTGATCTTCGATGCGATAGGGCAGCACAGGATCAAACAGCAGATTGTCGAAGAATCTGAATCCCACTCTACTCCAACTTGCGTTGATTCTACCTAAGTCGTAGGCAAAATGAACGATTCGGGTACCGTTATCGAATCTTGTCCCGAGCGTATCGAGTACCTCGGGGCTAATCCTCGGAATCAACCCTGTATGAGCTACGAGATACTCATATCTAAAGGTCTTCCAAGCATCTTCGTCGAATTGCCTGACGACAGTCCATCCGATAACATCGCTCTTACTGCTTCCCAAGCATAGTGGATGTCTCCGAGATATGACAAGAGAATAAGGGCAATAGGCAAACGTAGATGATCCGCCTTGCCCGAATGCACCCATCAGATATCGTCTGTCGGCCTTGTTCGATTCCTGTAGTCCCAGTATGGTTGTAGGTAGATCGTCGGGGTGTTGGCCGATGCCAGAATCTCGAATCATCACAGAGGATTGCCTCCTTCCCATGGAGCCCACCACTCTAACCGAGATCCTGGGCGCCATCTCGTCAATGAATCTCGCTACAGAGGGGGACTCACGAGTGAGACGCGAGCTTTCTAGGTTCCATAGTCTCTGCACGGCCTCTCGCGGTGAATCAAGACCGGTAGGCCTGCCTGCTAGCTCGAACTCAAGCTCAATATGGGCATCCATTGAATTGGTTATCCGCTCAACTAGAGCCTGCCCTGGGTCCATCGCTAGGTTGATGCTTCCAGAATTGTTCTCACGACCGCCAAGAGGAACCCATTTCCACTTGCCAGAATCGCATGCTACATCAGATAGAAACTGCTGAATGTCATCGATCGTAGAAAGGGTAAGAAGCCGATGAACCTGCTCTGCGTTCATTCTGCCTGTCTCTCTGTCGCTAGGCTCTTGGGTGTGGTCACTCATCTGCCAGATGTGCTAGAACAACTGCTTCCAGGTGGCTCGGATGATTGCGTGCTCTAAGATGGGCGTAAGGTCGTCTCGATGCGCGATCACTGCCATACCCGTACTAGCTCGCGGACCTCGTACTACGGTATTGTATCTTGCCAGTCGAAACCCTCTATACTCTTCAGGAATCCGGTGTGTGGTAAGCTGTTTTCCGTTTCTTAGCCTGATTATCCCGGCCAGCAGGCCGTCCTCCCCGTATTCGTTGCTACCCGCAAACTCCACAACGGCTCTGTTGCCAAGCCAGACGGTGACCCTACGACGAAGCTGGCCAGATGATTCCCTGTTTCCAAACCCGAGTCTAAAAGTGTATTCTTGGCCATCTGCGGTAAACGTAGCCTCGTACGCCTTATCATAGTGCTCAGTGTGGCTACCGCCGCCCTTCCTAGGCCAGTTGAAGTCGAAGGGCGCAACCTCGACAATGTCCCATCGTGACTTCGGTGGAGCGACGTCACCAGCTGACCGTACAGGGTTCGTCACATCGCCACGCTGCTCTCCTCTTATATAGGCTAGCAGATTTTCGCTTGAGGAGCGCCATTCCCGGCCTATCATGAATCCGTGCAGGGCACCTGTCTCAAGTTCATGCATGACCGCACCCTCATCAACCTTCAGATACTCAGCGACTTCCTTGGGCGTCAACACATGTGGTAACGTGCTATCCATCATATATCACCTCCTGCCGTGGAGTTATACTATAGCACACGGTAACGTATATGTCAACCCTGTAACGTAGTAGCGTGTCTTCTATCGGATTAGATTCGAGGCTTCTTGGGAAAAACCATACCAACTAGGCCCCGCAAAATCAAGTACTGTATACCCAGAACACCGAAGCGAGCGGTCTTTGAGATTCTTGCCGATGAACCGCGGTGGATTGGTACTCCTGAGATAATGATACCTGTACCTATAAGGATAACTTGTCCTCAATAGACTCCTTCATGGAGAGCGTCATGGACTCGGTTGCCCGGAGAGATGATCTGCTGGGCGAACTAGACGCTGTGAACGCGGAGTTAGATGCCGCCCTTAAGTCGTGTCTCAGGACTAGCGGAGAACTCCATATCAGCCGTCAACTCACCCCACAACCGCCTCCACCTGAATCCGCTTGGTTATGCCGATCACTGTGATATTCTTACCCTCAGTTATTTCAGGCAGAGTCTAATGCTCACGAGCAAAGCAGGCGTGTGATCTGGTATGATTGGCTGAGCTAGGGCACTCTCACAGAAGTAAGCCTGAAAGGAGTATCCCTCGAAATGAAACTGATCACAAAGGTAACCTGTGATAACTGGGCATGTGTGATTTAGCTTTGGGTTGTACCGGTGGGTCAGTGCTGGTTGGTCATGGTCACAAGACGTTCGTTATCAGAAGTGTTAGCATTTAGCATGCAGCAGCAGTTAGCTAGGTGACACAAGAGATGTGCAGCCTGTTGTGCTGTTAGCGTGATAGTTTTGTGACGATGTTGGGTTTGATGTATGTGGAGTAGATGCTCCACAAGACTTCGCAGTTAGTGCCAAAAGCTATGTGGTCACACACGAAGTCGGAGAACGTATAGAACTCGACGTGTAGCCTAGAGGCGGGGGTGGCTTTCTTACCGAAGTCGAAATCCGTAGTCTCAATGCGAACGCACTGAATGTTCCTGCTGTAGATGGACAACTCGAGTTTAACGGGTCTGGTCTTGGTGAAGTTGAGAGCTTCAATGACGTAGTTGTCAGAGAAGAACCAGAGGTCTTTGAATTGCTGGGTATTGTCTTGTTGATCATAGTTGGAGACGAATACCTGAGCGATTGCCTCAGGGCACATGGATGTTGCCTGGGAGAAGAGCCCCTTGGTTAGCTGAAGATCGATGTCGGATTTCATCCCGATGGATGTGAGATAGCGGTGAATGCTACCCCATCGTATTGCATTAGTGTCTGTCATTGACCTCCTCCCTTCTTCTTATCTGCATTACGGCACCCTCGACATAATGTAGGATGTGACCGATATAGTTGGGTGCAAACTCGGTGCAGTCACAGTCCCACTGCCATTTGATGTCAGGTAGTTCTAGGGTGTGCCTCTTTCGCTCATAGTACCTGTGTGTAAGAGTGGTAATCACATCTTTGATCTGTGTAGTAACCTGTACTTCAACACAGACTCTCTTTGTCTCGAGTTGTAGTCCAATCGGGAGTTGATAATGGCGCGTTAGGTTAAGATGTGCCGCATAATAGCCGTCTTCTCTCGCCTCCCAGTCTGGCTCGCAGTGACAACCAGAACTCGAAAAGTGAGAGTGCATTCTCTCGACCAAGAACTGCACACCATCAAGATACTTAACGACTATTCTGGTTCTAACGATGTCGTGTATTCTCTCGTACCAATCGTCTGGGGTGATCCAGCCTCCGTCCGGTTTGGAGGACTCAAAATCCCATTGGTCGCTGTTCCAATTGGTGTTGTGAACTACGTTCTTTCGCCAGACCTTAGATATGAAATTGTCCCATTGCTTGGGCTCCAGCGTGACATCCTCGGGCTGCTTCATCAGGAGATCATAGCCAAAGAGATTCCTATACTGGGAATCATAATTGTGCAATTGACGTATGAACTCCCTGAATTCACGGGAGTTCTCAAAGTCCTGTCTCACTGCCGCAGAGGCATGTTCGTATGTGTTCTTGACTTGCTTATTAATCTGTGGCCGGAAGAGACTGTTCCACCACGAGATGTACTGCATCGGAGTGCGAGGCTTTTCCATAGTCAACCTGTCAGAATGATCGTTGCGAACGCTATAGGT
Organism: Dehalococcoidia bacterium; assembly: GCA_003567655.1. GTDB lineage: Bacteria > Chloroflexota > Dehalococcoidia > GIF9 > AB-539-J10 > RBG-13-51-36. Next base: position 1,736 of record PWZA01000007.1, on the reverse strand, counting down.
CAGCCCGGCGGAAACTCGCCACAGTTGCTATGAGGAAATGAAGAGGAACGCAGGGGAATGCACCCCGTTTTAACTGGAGAGGTGAATAAGGTATAGTCAGGCCACTGGAAAGGAAAGCGGTGGCATGAACAGGAGAATCTGGTCAACCGAGGAAAAGACGGTCATCGTCCTGGAGATCATCAGGGGAGATGAATCGATGGCTGCCATCTGTACCCGCCATGGGGTGAGCGCATCTCAGGCCTATCGCTGGCAGGAGCAGTTCCTAGCTGGAGGACGGGCAGCCCTGGTCGATAGGCGAGGCAGGAAGGGTCGTGATCCTGTAGAGGATGAGAACCGCCAGTTGAAGGAGTTGGTCGGCCAGCAGGCGCTGGTCATCGAGGCCCAAAAAAAGCTGGCCGGGGTCTTACCACGGCGATGAAGAGGGAGCTGGTGGATACCCTGACTAGTGAAGGAACGCCTCGCACGGCAGCTATGAAGGCTGTAGGCCTAGCCAGTTCAAGCTACTACTACCGCCCGGTCTCCAAGCGGAAACCGCGAGCCCTGGACACTGGGCTGGTGGCTGCTATCAACAAGGTCCGCCAGGGTCACGGAGAGGTCTATGGCTATCGCAAGGTCACAGAGGCTGTGAGGGCGATGGACATCATGGTCAACGGCAAGAAGGTACTGCGCCACCTGCGCTCGCTGGGATTGACCCAGCCCAAGAGGGTGAAAGGGTTAGTGTGGACACGTCCGGCAGTGATCAAACCAGAGTCAGCCAACACCTATTGGGAGGCCGACTTCACCTATGTCTGGGCGGGTGATGGCAATACCTACCTGTGCGCCATCATCGACGCCTGGGACAGAGATATCGTGGGTGACATCTTCTCCAACCGCTGCCGCGCCATAGAGGCCGTCCAGGCTCTGGAGAAGGCTGTCCTCTATCGCTTCGGTGGCAGAGTGCCCGAGGGCCACCACCTGACGCTAAGGGTGGATAGAGGCTCACAGTTCAGGGCACATCGTTTTCGCGAGGCAGCCCGACTGCTGAATGTCACCCTGGAGTACGCTGGGATCAAATGCCCTGAGGACAAGCCTTACATCGAGTCGTTTATCGGCAGCTACAAGACAGAAGAGGTCTACCGCCATGAGTACCGTGGCTTTGCCGAAGCGATGACAGGCTGGCAAACCTACCGGGCATGGTATCGTGAGGACCGGCTGCACCAGGCTCTGGCTTACCAGAGTCCGCGCAACTATGCGAGAAAGGCAGAAAGGAGTATCTTATTGGTGGCCTGATTTACTCCAGTTTGACGGGGTTCACCTCAGCAGACTGAGGAAAGCGGCTACTACTTATTTATCTTCCTGACGTGCTTCAGTGTAGCATCAGACCTGATGTCTCGCCCGTCCTTAGTTCTCAGAGCGCCTGGAGGAAGACCGTGCTTCTTCTCAAATGTGCCGACTTTCATGTCACTTCTGTCTCTTCTGTTTCTAGGCATGATACCTCCCCATATGGTGTCACAGATATATCATATCCATAGTTGTTCGTCTTGTCAATCACTTACGAAGCGAAGGCTGATTGTTTCTTCTCACTGTTGGCTTGTAGTGCGGTGATGTGTGAGTTGTCCAGCGAGGTGAATGTCGAGGGAATCCGGGGACACCATACTGATTAACGATGCAGCAGCCAGCCTTCATGCCGCGGATACCCCGGCTCGAAATCCAGGGACACCATATCACTTAGGCCTGCGGTCGCCCCGGTTAACGCG
>PWZA01000212.1 GCA_003567655.1 Dehalococcoidia bacterium | reverse complement strand
TTCATGGGTATCGCCGGCCCCGCCTTCGTCAAGACGCAGACCGGAGAGGAGATCAGCCTCGAGGAGCTCTCCGGTTATAAGGCCCATGCCATCAAATCGGGGCAGACGCACGTCCTGGCTGAGGATGATGTGGATTGCCTTGCTAAGTGCAGAGAGCTGTTGTCCTATCTACCGTCAAACAACAGAGAGAGCCCGCCTCGTATCGAGACCGATGATGATCCAGAGAGGAGAGAGGACTTGCTGGGTCTGCTGCCCGGTCATCCCCACGAACCCTTTGATATGTACGAGGTTATCGGCAAGGTAGTTGATGACGGTCGCTTCTTTGAGACGATGGGGCTGTATGCCCGGAACATGATCACCGGTTTCGGGCGCTTCAACGGGTGCCCTGTGGGGATAGTGGCTACGCAGCCGAAATGGATGGCCGGGTGCATAGACATCGACGCTGCTGATAAGGGAGCCAGATTTGTAAGATTCTGTGACCTTTTCAACATCCCCCTGGTCACTTTCCATGATTCACCCGGATATTTGATCGGGTCTCAGCAGGACTGGGGCGGAATCCTGCGCCATGGCGCGAAGATGCTTTTTGCCTGGGCCGATGCCACCGTGCCCCTGATCTCGATCATCATCAGAAAGTCGTATGCCGGTGCTCATTATGGCATGCTGGACAAAGCGATCGGGGCTGATTTCGTTTTCGCCTGGCCTACGGCGCGAATTACGATCGTAGGCGCGGAAACTGCTGCCAGCGTCATCTTCGCCCGAGAGATAAGAGACGCAGAGAACCCCGGTGAGATACGCGACCGAAGGATCAGGGAGTACTCAGAGACATACGAGAACCCATATTGTGCTGCGGAACGAGGCTATGTTGATGATGTCATACACCCATCTGACACGAGGAGAGTCATAAACAGAGCCCTGGATGCTTTGCAGGGTAAGTCTGTGGCTCGGCCGTGGAGGAAGTATTCCAACATCAACCTTTAGGAAGGAGTTGAGACATGGATTTTGGCTTCACAAGCGAGCAGGAGTCGTTCAGGCAGGCAGTACGTAGCTTTTTACGGGATGAGATAGAGAAGGGATACTGGGAACCTGCCTGTGATGCCTGGATACAGGGGTTTGACCCCGCCTTCACCAAGCGGGTGGCAGAGAGGGGGTGGATAGGGCTGATGTGGCCGAGAGAGTACGGCGGGCAGGGGCGTAGCCACATGGATAGGCTTATCCTGACCGAGGAGATGCTGCGCTATGGTGCTCCGGCAGCCTGTCACTGGTTTGCCGACCGACAGGTGGGAGGGGCTATTCTTTCCTTCGGCTCAGAGGAGCTTAAGAGTGAGTTCTTGCCCGCAATAGCCAGGGGTGATCTCTATTTCGGTCTGGGGATGAGTGAGCCCGGCGCAGGATCCGATCTCGCGTCTCTGCAGACCAGGGCGGTTGAAGATGGCGATTATTATGTAATCAACGGGCAGAAGACCTGGACCAGTTGTGCCTACTTCGCCCACTACTTTGATGTATATGCCAGAACCGATTCCGAGGCGCCTAAGCACAGAGGTATCAGTGAGTTCATTGTGGATGCCAGGTCGCCCGGACTCAGTCGTGTTCCCATGACCGACATCACGGGTACGGAGGCCTGGAGTGACATATTCTTTGATGACGTGCGCGTACACAAGAAGTTCCTGATAGGCGAGAGGAATCGCGGCTTCTATCAAGTTCTACATCAACTTGATTATGAGAGGAGCGGCATGGAACGGATCATGGGCAACTATCCTCTCTTTGAAGCCGTTGTACAGTTCAGCAGGGAAAAAGCATTGTCGCGGGATCCGGTGATCCGCAGAAAGCTGGCGCAATTGCAGGTTGAGTTTGAAGTGGGGCGCTTGCTCGGTTATCGGGTGACCTCGGTCATGGAGGAGGGCCGAACTCCCAACTGGGAATCTGCCATGTCCAAGGCCTATTCTACGGAGTTCGAGAAACGCCTGGCTAACGTGGCGATGGATGTTCTTGGTCCCTACGGGCAGTTGATGCCGGGCTCCAAATGGGTCCCCATTAGAGGCATGGCAGCGCATTCGTATCTGGCATCGAAGGGTTACAGTCTTCAAGCAGGAACGACTGAGATCCTGAGGAACGTACTCGCTTCGCGCGGATTAGGGCTGCCGGGTCAGTAAGCTGTTGGTGCTATCGGTGTGCGGCATGCGGGTAGATCGTAGAACCTTTTATGTGCCCTGGAACGTGCTCAGGAAACACTGACAAAGGAGTATAGAGATGAGGCTAAGTCTGACTGAAGAACAGGAGATGCTGAGGAAGACAGCCCGCGACTTCCTGACCGACAAATGCACGCAGGCATTTGTTCGACAGATGGAGGAGAGCCAGACGGGCTATTCAGAGGATCTGTGGAGACAAATGGCAGATTTAGGCTGGCTTGGCCTGGCGTTTCCTGAAGAATACGGCGGTGGCGGTATGAGTTTTCTCGACCTGGCAGTCCTGTTGGAGGAGATGGGGCGTGCATGCCTGCCCGGTCCGTTCTTCTCCACAGTGATTCTCGGTGGTCTGCCCATCTTGGATGTCGGTAGTGAGAAGCAGAAACAAGCGTATTTGCCTCGGACAATTGAAGGTGATCTGATATTGACTCTTGCCTTGCTCGAACCTGGCTCTTATATGTATGACGCATCATTGGTTACAGTCGAAGCCACACCTGACGGCGAAGACTATGTTATCGAGGGTAGCAAGCTGTTCGTGCCCGACGCTCATATTGCTGACAATATCCTGTGTGTCACCCGGATTGGGGCTGACAACGGGGTCAATATACTCGTGACGGATGCCAAGAACCCGCAGGTGAGGCACACAGTTCTGGATAGTATCGGAGGTGATAAGCTGTGTGAGGTAGAGTTCCAACGATTGCAGGTATCTGAGGCCTGTGTCCTTGGCGATCCTGGGCGGGGATTGAGTGCGGTGCAGTCGATAATCCAACGCGCTGCAGTGGCGAAATGCTGTGAGATGGTGGGCAACGTTCAGCGAGTACTGGACATGACGGTCGATTACGCCAAGGAAAGGAGGCAATTCGACCGTCCTATAGGTAGCTTTCAGGCCATACAGCACTACTGTGCTGAAATGGCGACTGATGTAGACGGTGCCAGATTCTGTGCCTACCAGGCAGCCTGGATGCTAAGCGAGGGGCTTCCGTGCGCCAAAGAGGTTGCGGTGGCAAAGGTGTGGATGAGCGAGGCATCCCGGCGTGTGATGGATTTGGCGCACCAGATTCATGGGGCAATCGGCGTTACGATCGAGCATGGGTTGCACTACTACACGCGACGTGCCAAGGCTGCAGAACTCGCGTTTGGCGACGCGGATTTCTACCGAGAACAGGTGGCCAAAGAGATGAGGTTATGAGCTTAGACTTGTTCTGGAGCGACTGAGCACTTGATGTGTGTTCCTGTGTGGTGTAAGGTTCCGACAGTTAAGGTTGGTATCAGTCTGAAGTCAACGATGTAGCCCGAGACATGTATGTATCATGGAAGTCAAGAAGGTAGGAGTAGTCGGCTGCGGTTTCATGGGGGCCGGGATTGTCCAGGTCTGTGCTCAGTCCGGCTACGAGGTAGTCGTTGTCGAGAAGACCCGGGAAGCTCTAGTCAATGGTCTGGCGACAGTAGAGCACTATCTCAACCGCGATGTAGAGAAGGGTAGATCGTCCCTTGCGGACAAGGACTCGGTGCTGGCTCGCATCGTTGGGAGTATCGACCAGGGAGATCTTAAAGACCGTGATCTGGTGATAGAGGTTGTGCCGGAGGACATGGGCCTCAAGAAGATGATCTTCACGGAACTGGACAGGCTCTGTCCTGGACATACTATCCTCTGTTCTAACACATCGTGCCTTTCGGTCACAGAGCTTGCGGAGTCAACGGGCCGTCCGGGCAAGATAATGGGGACGCACTTTTTGTCTCCGGTGCCGCCCAGCAGGTTACTAGAGATCGTAAGGGCGGATACGACAGATGATGAGACCCTTGCCATTGTGAAGGAGTTCGGGCGCTCACTGGGAAAGGAAATACTTGTTGCCAGGGACACTCCCGGGTTCGTTTTCAACTACCTTCTCATAGCATTGATAGGAGCAGCCGTGCGACTTCTGGAGAACGGAGTGGCCAGTGTGGAGGACATCGACAAGAGCTGGACTCTCGGAATGGGGCACTCTATAGGTCCGCTCGCCCTTGCGGACTTCAATGGTCTTGACGTAGGGTATATGGTAGCACGCGCAATGTCCGATAGGAGCGGTGATCCCGGTCTTGCGCCTTCTGCATTGCTCAAAGAGATGGTTGAATCCGGTCGCCTGGGACGCAAGAGTGGTGAAGGGTTTTACAAGTACCGAGAAGCGGAGTAGTACTCTGAGGAACTGCTTCTCAGCAAACAGATTGCTTCAGAGCGTTCGTACTCGGTGTTCGTGTGGCACGTTAGCTGGTTGCACAAGACCTTCGTAGTGTTGACATGGGTCCAAGGGGTTAGCTCAGGTGATCGAGCTTAGCCTCCAGAACCTTCTGCCGCAGGGATATTGTGAGATCGCCCCGCGTTCTTTCTATGGCGCCTCGTGTGCTGTCTGCCGTCCGTCTCAAGCCATGTGCCAGCAACTCAGGATAGTCCATGCTCATCAGGACTCCGTGGATTTCCTCCATTATGCTCAACAGTTCCTCACAGCGGGAGACGTCACCACGTCTCAGACTATCCAGTGTATACCTGCGCATTTCCCCCACGGACTCCCCGAGCCCGTCAAGGTAGGCGGCATAGCTTACCCCGAGTGCTGCTGGTTTAGGGAGATCTTCGTTGGCGATGAGGGCTAATGTAATGAAACCTTCAGCCAGTTCCTTCTGAGCATCGTGCACAAATCCTGAATGGAGCAGCCTTCCGTGCTCTTCCAGGTCGCTTGTTAGCTCCCGTAACAGTTCATGGGCTGAATTAAGTAGCTGCCTTGCCTTGTCGCGTTCACCTCGATGCACGGAGCGTATTGCATCCCCACTGCTGCGTATGACCTGACGGCAACTGCGCAAGGCCTTCTCTCGAGCCTCATCCTCGGCTATGAAGTAGGGGCGAAGCTCTGCGGCAATGGCTGTCAAGTCCTCTACGGGTTCTGACATCTGCCTCCTTGCCATCCTGCCTTTGATATCAATCCCTCAACAGCTCTCTTAACACTGTCCTCCTTGAGCACCGCACTGATCACAGCGGCAGCGTCAGCTCCGGCAGCGATCACCTCGCCTATATTGTGCTGGTTTATGCCTCCGATTGCTACTATAGGTGTGGATGTTGACTGCTTGATATCTCGTAGCGCGTCGAGTCCTACCACGGTGGCTTGTTCCTTCGATGATGTAGGAAAAACTGATCCTACGGCAATGTAGTCTGCACCCTCATCGCCGGCCCTTGTTGCCTGAGATAGAGTATTGACAGAGCAGCCAATTAGCTTGTCTACCGGCAATGCCTTGCGTACAACCTGTACGGGCAGGTCTCTCTGGCCAATGTGCAGACCGTCGGCATCTACAACCATAGCAAGGTCGAGGAGGTCGTTTACGATGAACAGAACACCTGCCTGACGGCAAAGGTCTCTGAGCTTCTGCGCCATGATCATAAGATCTCCTCGACTGCTTTCCTTGTCGCGCAACTGAATCACACTTGCGCCGCCCTCAATGGCCTGCCTTGCGACGCCAATCTCGTCTCTCTCTCCAAGATACTTCCTGTCCAGTATTACGTAGAGTCCAGACAGCCGTCCTATCTTGTTTCGACGCAATGCCATTGATGTGAGTTCCTGCTCAATCGCATATAAAGCGAACCTGGCACGCTCGAACTCCCCTGAGTTGATGGCTGACGTCAGTTCAGGCAGCTTGGCTAGCTCCTCTAACACACGGAGAGCCTGCTGTGCTCTCTTTGCATTCGCTGTAATCAGGTCCGACAAGTCGGAAACCGCCGGCTTTTCGAGGACTGGATCCTCCGCTTCTGAACGGTGCTCCATATAGTAGGGGCCGCCGACATCATAGTCTGAATCTCTGCCTGACATGAACCCGGTACGAAGTAGTTCAGTGTCATCGGCCAGTCGGTGACGGATGTTCTTTAGCCGTCTACTGATATGGAGATCATTCAGGGCGAAACGTGCGACGTCCTCTAGAACTCGCAGGCCTTCGCTGCAGCGGTTCAAATTGGCGTCAATCATACGCAGCACTTGGAGAGACACTGTCTAGGTCCTTAAGCGGCGCAGGCAATGCACCTTCCCTGGCTGCTCTTATCTGCTCCTGGATGGGGGGTGGTACCTCCTGTCCCATATCCCGAAACTTCTTCTCTGTCCAGCGACCAATATTGCGGGGGTCTGTGTAGAAATCATCGTCGGAGTTAACTCCAGGTTCGCCGCTCTCCTCCCAAACTGTCCCCAAAGACTTATGACAGGCGAAGCTAGAGACGGCACGCATCAGGTCGGTATTGCCGCAAAGCGAGCATTTTGGTGCGAACGCAGAGGAGAGATCCCTCACCAGGAAGCTCAGCCTTCCTTTGCAATTCTTACAGATGAACTCATATATTGGCATATAATGTGTCGCGGTTCAGCCCTCTTCCAGGCTGCCTGATTCACTTCCTATGCTTTTCTCTCTTACTTGCTGCATCTGGTCGGCCGGCCATTCACCCCTGTCCATTCTTTGAGTTATCTCTTCATATTCCGGAGGGGATTTCTCTCCGCAGTCCATTCTCCTGCTCCACTCTGCTAGCGCTCTCGGGTCATCTCGCATCATGCCCTCGGTTAACTGGTTGTCAGAAAGTATGTCTTCATAGATGTCGCTATGCGTCCTATGCACGGAAAAAGTCGAGAACACTCGCTTGAGCCTGCCGCTGTTGCAGTGGGGACAGGATGGAGGAGCGGCAAGAAGCACGGGCCGATATGAACTGACGGTTCTACAGCAGGAGTCGCACCAGTATTCGTATATAGGCATTGTCCCTCAACATAGTGATTTTAGCATAGTCACGTGTCTCACTGAAATTATGCTTGAGACATGCAGGTGTTCTTGCTGGCCTCCATGTGATCAATGATTTGCCTGTAAGGGAATCGGCCTGGGGCCTGAGAGGGGTGCGGTTGTGTCGTCGCTGGAACTGCTATGATACCGGGGCACTGGCTAAGGATAACCTGGCTCTCTCCCCAGAACAGCTACTGCCGACACCTGAGGAGGCCCTCCGAACGTCTGTGATATGCCGAGCCTGATATTGTCGAGTTGCCGTTCGGGCGACTCAGCATTGCCCTGAAGCTGCTTGTATACCTCGTAGGTCATTCTCAGACCGCTAGCCCCCACAGGGTGGCCGAAGCATTTCAGACCACCGTCGCTATTCACCGGCAGGCCGCCGCCGAGTTCAAAAAAGCCGGCATCAACATCCTCTCTGGCTCTGCCCTCAGGGCTGAAGCCGAGGAGTTCATACAGCAGCAACTCCGTGCTGGTGAAGCAGTCGTGAACCTCGGCGATGTCGATTTGTTCCCGGGGATTCGTAATTCCAGACTGTGCATAGGCCTGTCGGACTGAGTTTGTGACCTCGTCAAAGTGCAACCAATCGAAGGCCGGGCGGTTCTGGGGAAGCAGAGCAGAATGAGCCGTGCCCAAGCCTTTTATGTAGACGGGGTCATCTCTGTATTTTCTGGCCTTGTCGGCGGGAACCAGGATTGCCGCAGCGCTGCCATCACTATTTCCGCAGCAGTCGAAGAGACCCAGGGGCCAGGCTATGATGGGGGCGCTGAGTACCTGTTCTATGGTTATCCGGTTACGAAAGTGAGCCTTGGGGCACAGGCTTCCGTTGAAATGGTTCTTAACGGCGATCTTAGCAAGGGTGCGTTTGCCTTCCTCAGGGCTCAGTCCGTACTTGTAGAAGTACCGGGTGGCTATCATACCGAAGGAACCGGGGGCGGTGCGCCGAGCCTCGAGGACGGGACTCATGCCTCTGCCGGTTCCCAGGCCGGGAAACCCTGTATCCTTGAGTTTCTCAGCACCCAGTGCAAGCACTACATCATACATGCCGCAGGCGACACCGAAGCAGGCATTCCTTAGGGCCTCATGGCCGGTAGTACACCAGTTCTCCACTCTGGTCATCGGTATACCATGCAGTTTCAACGATCCTGCCAGATGCGTGCAGCCAATGCCAGTCACCGGTTGCGTAACGCTGCCGTACCAGCAAGCCTGGATATCAGCGGGGTCAAGCCAGGCATCTTCGTAGGCTTCGTAGGCAGCCTCTATGATCAGATCGTCAAGACCCTTGTCCCATCTCTCTCCGAATTTGGTGCAGCCCATGCCGATGATAGCGACCTTGTCCTTTATGCTCTCCATGCACTCATCCTTCTCCAACTATGCGGTGTCGGCTATTCTTCTGTCTCCTCCTCGTAGACACCGGGGAACAGTTCCTTTCTCCTGAATCGCTCCCAGTGTGGCTCCTCTCTCTGCCAGAACGCGTTCTTCCAGTGTTCGGCTTCGGCCGAGGAGTAATACCTCCAGAGATACCGTGAGGAAACTCCCTCTATGCCCCTCATATAGGTGGTTGCTGCGTTGAAACATGCCTTGATGCCGGCTAAAGCTCCGGGGCTCTTATCCAGTATCTCATCGCACCATGCGTCTACCTCCTCCTCCAGTCTATCCGCCGGCACTACCTTGTTTACCAGTCCCATCTCCAGGGCCTCAGCGGCAGTATATCTACGGCAAAGGTACCACATCTCGCGAGCCTTCTTCTCACCCACTACCATCATGAGGTCAATGACACCGAAGCCCGGGTCGAAGCTGCCCACCATAGGGCCAACCTGCCCGAATACTGCATCCTGTGAAGCTACCGACAGGTCGCACATTTGCTGGTAGACCTGTCCTCCTCCTATGGCATAGCCGTTCACTGCAGCTATAACCGGCTTAGGCATCTCTCGTATCAGGGTCTTCACCCTCAGGTCCTTTTCCAGCATACCCTTTCGATAGCCCGCTTTTGCCTCTCTGGCATCGCCGCCCGTACAAAAGGACTTGGTTCCGGAGCCAGTGAACACAACTACGCCTACAGTATCGTCATCTGCCGCATCCTGGAACGCCTGTATCAATTCGTCCTGCGTGAAGGTGGTAAACGCGTTGTAGGCGTCAGGTCTGTTTATGGTTATCCTTGCTACGCCAGGCCTCTTCTCATACAGGATGTCCTTGAAATCAAGCCCTGCCACTTTGCGCCATCGCTCTTCTGCCATATGCTATCCTCTCATTGTGCAATCTCATCTAATTGGCCGACATTTCCAGAAGTAGTTGTACATGCCGGCACCCTCATACAATCTCCTGAAGGTCATCTCTACCGGCATGCCGATCTTCACCTCATCTGGGTCACAATCAGTCATTACCATGTAAGCCCGGGCCCCGTCATAGTCAAACTCCACCCCTATCTGTGGTACTGCAGGATCATCACCCCTCCCGGCTAGGTTATCCAGAGCATAGGTGAACACTCTCGCTCGCTTATCCGAGAGCCTCACCTCCGCGAAGTCGTCCTTGCTGCGGCAGCCATAACAAACCCTCTCAATTGGGAAGGTAATGGTGCCGCACTTGTTGCATTTACTGCCGTGCATTCGTGTGGCCCAGGTGCGCTCTCTCCAGTTAGTGGTTGCTGCAGGAAAGAGTCTGAACGGTTCGCCAGGTTGAGTCTCCAGTAATCCCCTGTAGCTAAGATATGTCGCATAGTTAGAAAGCTGCTTCTTCGAGTTCAGGTATCGGCTCAAACCTCTCTTGTCACTTCGCACTTGTTCTACTGCATCTGTCACGGTGAGCAGTACAGCGTCGCATCCACTCCCGTAGTTAGCGACCAGAACTCTGTCACCAGGCTTAGCCTCTTCTAAGGCGGATACAAGCATAAGCAACGCGTGAGCACAACCTGTAATGCCTATGTTGCTGATGAGCAGGTCCTGGATTTGTGTCTGAATGTCAAGTCCGAGGCGTCGCGCCAGGCTCTGTTGTGCCTTTGTCGTAGGACCACTGAGTACAAATCTGGCTATGTCCCGGACTGTAAGGTCGTGTCTGCGCAGCAATGCGGAAACTGCCCTTTCGCTGTTTTCCAGATATCCCCGCTCTATAATGAAGCGATCTTCCCAAGATCGGACGTAAGTATCTTTGTCCAGTCTCCACACATCGTAGAGTTCGTTGGACAGTGAATAGCTATCGTCGACCGTGATGGCAGGCATTGCGGCGTTACCTATCAGAAGTGCTGCCGCGGCATCACCGAAGGTCTGCTCATAGCTGGACCGGGGATAGCCCAGACGGCAATCGGAGGCGGTCACCAGGACCTGGCCAACGGAGCCACTGGCCACGGCGTCTAATGCCGATCTCAGTGCCGCTGTTGCTGCTCTGAGGCTGTTGCCGAAATCAGCCGTGGCAATATCCGTTCTCAGGTCTGCAGCCGCGGCAATAAGAGTAGAGGATTCCTTCTCTCTGTAGGGTGGTGTGGTGGATGCGGAGTATAGCGCATCTATCCTGTCTCTCTCCCGGGCGGCCAGGCAATCGATTGCGGCCTCGGTTGCCATGGTGATAGTGTCTTCGTCGTGGTTAGCTACACTTCGTTCGCCGCCCGTTGAGGCGGTGCCCCAGGCTGCGGCAATCGTATCACGATCAAGGCGCCATAGCGGTATGTAGGCACCATATGAGACTATGCCGGCCATGCAATCAACTCCTACCTATATCTCGAAAGATCCTAATCTTATGCATTTCAACGTTCTCCGCCTGCACCTCATTCAAGGTCATTGTTGATAGCCGCTGACATGGCATGTTCCGGTCGCGGTGCATTACATGTTGCTTCATTACTACCGGCGCGTGGTCAATGCTTCTCTCGTCGCCTTCGCCAGCGGTGTGGCACTACCCACATTGTGCTCGGCGCTCCAATGCCTGCCAGCACAAGCCAACAATGGATGACTATTACTAGGACAGTATCCGATTGCAGCTGCTGCACTGGATGACATTGCCGGCCTTCGCTTTCTGCCATTGGCTTGTCGGCACAGTAATGTGGCAACCCTGGCATCTTCCCCGCTCCACCTTCACTACAGCAAGCCCCTTGGACATCCTGATTCGCTCGTAGAGCTCAAGGGCTGCCGAGTCGATTTGACTGGCTTGCCCGGCACGGGTCTCTTTGAGTTTCCCCAGCACAGCTTCAACTTCATCCTTTCTTCGCACAAGGGTTTCGCGTTTCTGTTTCCATTCCTCCACCAAGTGCTCGAACTCACGAGCGAAGGTGTCTACTCTGGACTCTGCCTCTTCGGTCTCGCTCAACAGTACTAACAGAGCATCTTCTCTCCGGCTGATCTGGCTCTTGAATATTGCCGCCTCCTTTTCGAGGTTGACCAGTTCCTTGGGGTTCTTGGTTGCGCCGCCGTAGAGTCTACTGTTAGTCTGCCTGGCCTTTTCCTGAAGGTCCTCCAGTTCCCATTCTGCAGTCTTCTGTTTCTTTCTCAGGTTTTCCAGGTGTTCTCTATGTGAGGCGAGCGCCGACTCTGCTGCAGTGAGGGCCCTGTTGTCACTGAGTTGGTCATCGATCGTGTCTAGCTCCTGTTGGTTGCTTTCGATTTCCCGGTCGTACTGCTGAAGCTTATAGAGATGCTCTGGCAATGTCATGTCAAGGACTATTGTAGAAGCGAGTAGGGAGCATTGTCAACGAAATACTCTCACCCCATCCCGAGAGACCTGTGGCCTAAAGCTTCACGACTCTTGGCTTCACGCGCAGCTTCTCCGCCGTGATAATGGCATCTATCTGGCATACTGCATCATCAATCCTGTCCTGGCTACTTGTCACAGCGTAGTCGAAGAGCGGCAAGCTTTCTGCCTCCTCTTGAGCCGATTTCAGCCTGAGAGCCAGACCGGTTGGTGACTCGCTGAGTCGCTGTGTCAGCCTCCGCTCCAGTTCCTTCATCGAGGGAGGCATAAGGAAGATGAGTACCGCTTGCGGCAGTATTCTTCTGATTGTAGCGGCACCCTGTACGTCCACTTTGACCACTACATCACTTCCTCTAGATAGAGCCGCGACTATCTCGCCCTTTGGCACACCGTAGCAGTTACCATATACAGTGGCCCATTCCAGAAAGCCGTCTTCGTCCAGAAGACTCTGAAACTTCTGCCTCGAAAGGAAGCGATAGTCAACTCCGTCCTTTTCGCCATCACGCATAGGACGCGTGGTAGCGGTGACTACATAGTGAAGTGAGCGTCCCTGTTCCCTCATTCTGGTCAGGACAGCATCCTTACCTACTCCTGAAGGCCCGGAAAGCACGATAAGCAGCGGTTGAGAGTCGCCAGTATCTGCCTGTTCAGGCACCGACAACGACTCGGGGCCCTGTTCAGGCGGTGCAGAGTTCAATGCTCTCCTCAAATGGTTGCGACGGCGAGTTCAGTCTATTGGCGATCGTCTCTGCCGTAACATGCGCGAGTATTATGTGGCCGGTGTCAAAAAGGATGGCAGTCTTGGCTTTCCTGCCGCGTGTGGCGTCAATCACCAGCCCCGTTTCTCTTGATTGCCGCAGAAGTCGCTTCGTTGGTTGCTGATCCACCGGAAGAAAGGCTATTACCCTGTTCACAGCTACAATACTGCCGAAACCTATGTGTACCAGTTCTGTGCTCATATTGCCTCCTAGCTCAAAACTCATGCCCGGTCTTTCTGCTACGATAGAGAGTCCCTGCGTCAGTATTAGCAAGCATAAAGGCCCCGAGTATCCTCACCGTTACACACCTGCGGGCGGCCACGTTGTTCTGTCCCCCTTGGCTTTTCCTCGTCCGTTGCCGTTTAGCTTCTGTACTTCGAAGTTCACGAATCTGAGAAGCCCGCGGTAATACCCATATCCTGCCAGAAGGCAGGATATGATATCTGTGCTACATGAGCGTCCTTGATGATTGTTTCTCCTCTGGCCACCAGAGAGGCTACCGCCAGACTCATGGCCAGTCGGTGATCAAGATGACTGTCAACCTCAGTGCCCGACAAAGCTGTGCCGCCATAGATGATCATGCCATCCGGCAGAGGTTCGATTCTCGCGCCCATGCGGGAAAGTTCGCGTGCAACAGTGGCAATCCTGTTTGATTCCTTTACTGTCAATTCCTCAGCGTTCCTGATAATAGTCTTCCCCGTGGCAACACATCCTGCCACCGCTAACACGGGAATCTCATCAATGAGACGAGGGATCATATCGCCGCTTATCTCTACCCCCCTGAGTTCGCTAGATTCTACCACAATGTCGGCTAGGGGTTCACCCGCCTCCATTCGCTCGTTATGAAACTCCAGCCTGGCACCCATGTCCAGCAGAGTGTCGATTATCCCTGTTCGCGTTGGGTTGATTCCGCAATCCCTTATCACTATTCTTGCGTCGCGATGGATTGCTCCGGCAACCAGGAAATAGGCTGCCGAACTTATATCACCCGGAATGCGAAGGCTGACAGGGGTCAGAGGGCTGCATAGGGGCGCCAGTGAGATGGTGTTGCCTCGGGCCTCCAACTGGGCTCCCATACTCGTGAGCAGCCTTTCGGTATGGTCTCTAGTGGCGACAGGCTGGCGTATCATCGTGTTCGTAGATGCGAACAGGCCTGCCAGGATCACTGCTGACTTGATCTGAGCACTCGGAACGGGCAGTGTGAGGTCAACGCCTCGTAGCTTTCCTCCCTTTATCACCACTGGCGCGAGACAGTCGCCCCCTCTTCCAGATATGTCGGCGCCCATTAACTGCAGCGGTGCGATCACTCTGTCCATGGGGCGCTTGCGAAGCGAGGCGTCTCCTGTAATGACGGACAGAAAAGGCTGGCTGGTGAGAAGGCCGCAGAGCAAGCGCAGTGTAGTGGCACTGTTCCGGGCATTGAGCACATTGCGTGCCTCTTGAAGGCCCGTCTCACCAGTCCCTGAAATGAGTGCGCTTGGTGAGTCTTGGACACGTGTAGCGTGAACTGTGACGCCAAGTGCCCTCAGACATGTGATCGTAGCCAGACAATCTTTCCCGGGCGCGTAATTGTCAATAGCAGCTTTGCCTTTGGCCAGGCTGTTCAGAATGACTGCCCGGTGAGAGATGGACTTGTCGCCGGGCAAGGCCACCTCCCCTCGTAGCCGGCGAGCAGGCTTGAGAGTCCTTGTCCTGCCTGCGGCCGATGACCAAGTGCTAGATCCGATCAGCGCTCTCCTCTCCGACAGTTTCAGGGCGGGAACAGTGTGTACGGCTGTGTTTTTGCTATGCCGAACAAGGCTTCTGCCCTGACCGCAGCAACTCTCCGTCCGCGGTACAGGCCGATGGTCATAGCTTGCACCATGCTATTATAGCATGGACTCATGGCCACCCCGACCCATCTAATACCGGTGTGCTGAAGCATGCTGAAGAAGTCATCGACATAGGTGTAAGGGCCATACCTTCATGGGCATCTTCCCGGCTTGCCGCCCTGAAATGCCAGTTTTGCCTGTAAGGCGGAGTTCATCGTCTGTGTCCAGAACCATGCTGCCGCCCCGAACAGGAATGTTCGTCAGTGATGCCTGAGGTTCATACATCTTCTTTTTAGGGATTTGCCAAATCCTACCAAATCTTAACAGGATTTTAACATTTGGGTGATACAATGTATATTCACGTAGGATAAATAGACTGGAAGACCTAGTCTTATGCCTGCATTGTGTGAGGGTTTGATTTGCAGGCAAGCGGCGGTCTGGCCGGATCGAGGAGAAGAGAACTGGCGAAACGGTGCGCGGCTCCAGTGATCGTAATGTTGATGGTGGGGCTAGGAATGGTCTCGACCGGGTTGGTTGTGATGCATGATTTGTGCGAGGCAGCTGATTTAGGAATAACTCTAATCGGTGAGGTGTCTGAGGAGGTGCAGGAGTTCGACCTGGCCATCAACAGCACAGCCGGCGGATCGGTATCCACTCCCGGTGAAGGAAGCTTTGCCTATGCTGAAGGCGCTGTCGTCAGTCTAAAGGCTGCTGCTGAGGATGACTATCGCTTTGTGCGGTGGACAGGGCATGTTGGCACAATGGCTGACGTTTATGAAGCGGAGACCACCATCACGGTTGATGGCCACTATTCGATTACGGCTGAGTTTGCCGGGCAACCGGTCGAGAATACCCTCAGACCGCCTCTCTCGGCCCAGAGCTTGTGGGCTGTCGTCGTGGCCGTCCTGGGGGTGTTGGCGGGCGCAGTAGTAGTCGTCTTTTTTGTAAGAAGAAGGAGAAGTGCCTAGACAAGTATTCGCTTAATCGAGCTTTTTCCCCTTTACCTCCATACTGGCGGTCGACTCCTTGAGGTGTGGCAAGACTCTCGGAGTCGACTGTCAGTTATGAGCGAATCGAATACTCCGGCTCAACCAATTACATGCCATGATGTCTCGCGTCCGTGGGCCTGATGGTGAGTACTGGTTCGCTACAGCCTTGCTCCCATATCGGGGTCACTTCGTGCAGTGCTCATTCTGTGAGACTGTATGGCTCGCAGTCTCCGGCTACTGTCGTCTTAATCGAGCCGTCGGCTTGCTCTATGATCAATGCTCCGGTTGTGTCGATGTCTATCGCCCGTCCCGCGATTGTGTCGCATGGCGCCGCGATTATGACATCTGTGTGCAGTGTAGCAGATAGTTGTTTCCACTGTTCAATCAGGTCCGCGTCCATCAGGGAGTCTTGCCGGCTGTCGATTTCCCTCACCAGGGCGGCCAGCAAGTCTCTCCTCAATACGTCTCTTCCCAAGGAGGTCTTCAGTGATGTCGCTGTGTTTCCAAACTCTAGTGTTGAGTTGTTGGCGTTTATGCCTATCCCCAGATTCACGAAGTTGACTATGTCGATGTCGGCATCGATTTCAGCCAGTATTCCGCACACCTTCCTTCCCTGAATGAGGACGTCGTTTGGCCACTTCAATCGGGCCTGCAGGCTAAACAGCCTGTTGATCGTAGTTGCCACAGCAACGGAGGCCATAAGGGTTAGTCTGGGAGCGAACGTCGGATCTATCTTTGGCCGCAAGATGATGGTCAAGTATATTCCTCCCCTTGGCGAGCGCCACTCCCTTCCTAGCCTTCCTCTACCGTGAGTCTGGATTTCAGCGATTACGATCGTTCCTTGCTCTACTCCCTCTTTGGCAAGCTTTCGTGCTACAGCCATGGTTGAGTCGGTCTCGTGAAAGTGACGGATTCTCTGCTCGAGAGCGGCGAACTCATAGGGAAGCAGCAGATCGGGAGAGGAAATCAGTCTGTATCCAGTGCTTGATGACTCTATGGAGTACCCATCGCTCTCCAGGCCGCGTATATGATCCTCTATGGAGCGCGCAGAGATGCCGGTCCGGCCTGCAAGGGTCTGACAGGAGACGTAATCGTTGGTCTCGCGAAGAGCCTTGAGTATTCGTCCTTTCACCGAGTCACCCGTGGTTTATGTATGGTAGCGCTCGTATACGTACATGTCAATCGATATATGTTTGACTACGGCTACGGTTTGCCGCATAATTCTAGTCAAAGGAATGCCTGCATCTGAGGGTCGTTACACGCCGCTGTCATCAGATGATGCTTTTCTCTGCAGTGCATACAATGAAGATCGCAGGTATAGAATCGGGGCTGCCCTCCTCGGAATTGCTGTGTTCTGCCTTCGAAGGGCTTCAGTTGCATGTCGTTACTAGAGAGTAATGATTTAGAAAGGGGTATTTGCTAGAGGCTTATGGAGATAAAATGGCTGGGACATTCATGCTTCCTCATTAAAGGTAAGGACAAGACCGTTATCACCGATCCGTGTCATCCTGATACAGGCTACCGCATGGGGGAACCCGAGGCCGATATAGTAACTGTGAGCCACTCTCATCCCGGGCACAGCTATGTCCAGGGCTTGGCGAACGAGCCCCGGCTGATCAAGAGCCCCGGCGAATACGAAATCGGCGGTACATTCATCACAGGCGTCGCCGTTTTCCACGACGGTGATAAGGGATCCACGCGAGGCAGAAACACCGCCTACGTTTTCGAGATGGATGACATGACTTTATGTCATCTAGGAGACCTTGGACATCCTTTGGGGCCGCAGCGGGTTGAGGAACTCGGAGATGTTGACATACTGTTCCTGCCCATCGGAGAGGTGTCTACCATATCTGTTGAAGCAGCCATGGAAATAGTAAGACAACTAGGACCTTCTGTGGTCATCCCCATGCACTACAGAACGATGTCGTCGACTCGTGAGCTCAGTACCGTGGAAAAGTTCCTGGAGAAGATGAGGATTCGGGAGCCGGAAGCAAAGCCGAGCCTTTCAGTTACCGCGTCTACCCTGCCCGGCAGTACACAGGTTGTGGTCCTTACGCTACCCTGACGACTTGTGCACGGCGAGCCCGTCATGAGCTAGGTCCGTTTCTTGAGACTGTATATATAGAGGTCGATGTCCATGGCAGGCATGGTGAGTGTCTGGATTGTGCCTCTTCGCTGCAAGTTGCTCGCTACCTCTGTCATAACCTCGTTGCTTGGAGCTTCCAGTATGCTCAGGAAGTCATAGGGCCCCAGCATAGCGTACTGGGCCAGAACCTTAGCGCCCATTGCCTCCACTTCTTCGTTGACCTCCCTGATTCTGTCCGGGTTTGCCGTCATAGTCTTTCTCCCCTCATCCGTTAGGGTGGTCAGCATGATGAACTTAGTCATGTTTCACCTCCTAGTGCCTGCACTCAGAATACCGCCGCCCGAATCCTGTCGGTGTCTATTCAGTATGCCTTCCCATAACTAATCATGCAATCAAGGTACCCACAGGGTTAACATGGATACCCTGCGGGTCCGGACTGAAATGGCCAATGCCTGAGTAAAGCTTTAGCGGCTGCTCCATGGCCTGAAACCGACTGTATCACTACCCTGGCCAAAGCTGCCGCAGAAGCTCTTCCTCCTTCGTCCTCATCTCTTCTTGTTGCTCTGGTTCCTCATGGTCGTAGTCAAGGAGGTGTAGTATCCCGTGGATGACGAGCAAGGTCAGCTCTCTTTCCGTTGAATGCCTCTGCTCCTTCGCCTGCTCCTTGGTTTTGGGGTAGGAGATAACAACCTCTCCCAGGCGGGTTATGCCGTCGGGCGGATGGGCGAAGAACTGATCGGTGCCCTTCCGGGGGAGCATGTAGAAGGCTAGAACATCGGTGGGTTCATCCAGTCCCCGGAAGTCTCGGTTGAGTTCTCTCACCGTGCGGGAGTCGGTAAACACGAGGCTCACCTGGTAGGGTTCACTCACTCCCTCGGCTTTGAGGACAGCTTGAGCTATCTTCCTCATCTGCTCCTCGTCGACTAGTCCCTGAAACTCCTCATTGACGGAAATCGAAACTGCTTCCTGCATCGTAATGTCGGTCTCTGTAACGGTGACCGAATCATAACAGGCAACTCAACTAGTTTCAACGAATGTAGTAAAATTGATGCAGATGACTGTAACGCCTCTTAGAAAGCAATATCTCAGCGTCAAGCAGAGGTATCCGGAAGCGATTGTCTTCTTTCGTCTGGGTGACTTTTACGAAACTTTCGACGATGATGCAAAAGTCGCCTCGCGCGAATTGGACGTGGTCCTGACATCCCGTGAGATGGGCAAGGGGCAGAGGGTGCCTATGGCAGGAATACCTCATCATGCCCTGGACAACTACCTGGCCAAGCTCATCAATCGTGGTCATAAGGTGGCGATCTGTGAGCAACTGAGCCCCCCGGGCAAAGGGCTTGTGGAACGGGATGTTGTGCGCGTGGTGACGCCGGGCACGGTGGTCGAGCCCGACCTGCTTGAGAGCAGACGGAACAACTACCTCGCCAGCCTGATCATCCAGGGTGACGAGGCGGGCATCGCCTATGTTGATATCAGCACAAGTGAGTTTGCGACTACCCAGCTTTCCCGGGACCGGATTATGCCTGAACTGGAGAGGCTGCAGCCGAGTGAGGTTCTCGTTCCCGATGGCCGCGACGAGTACAATCATCTGCCTGTTACGAAAACACGGATTGATAACTACTGGTTTGATCAGGAGATCGCAAGCGGGAACTTGCTGGAGCACTTCGCTGTAGCCAGCCTGGAAGGGTATGGTTGTGCCCGTCTGCCTCTGGCTATACAGGCTGCGGGTGCGTTAGTGCATTATGTCCAGGAAACGCAGAGGCAAACGGTGCCTCGGTTGAGCAAACTAGCTACCTACTCCACTGATCACTTCATGGCTCTTGATGGGCAGACCGTGCGCAATCTTGAGCTGTTTCATGGTGGTAGGTGGGGCGAGAGCGGTGACTCGCTGCTCTCCGTCATTGATCTGACGAGGACAGCTATGGGTGGCAGGCTGCTGAAGAAGTGGCTGGGACATCCCCTCCTTGACCTGGATGATCTGAGCCAGCGTCAGTATGCTGTGTTGTGGTTTCAGCAGGATGGCTTCACTAGGCAGAGGGTCGTTTCCCTTCTGCAAGATGTTGCAGACCTGGAGCGGCTGATCAATCGGGTCGGTAGTGGTCGTGTCTTGCCTCGAGAGTTGATGGCACTGCGCACGGGTCTGGAGAAGGTGCCGGACCTGAAAGCCACAATTTCCGGGGATCATGCGATCACATGGCTCAGCGATGAGCTCAGGCCATGCGCCGCCAGCGCTGAACTAATCGCGAAGGCCATAGCCGATGAACCGGGAGATCTGGAACAGGGTGGAGTGATAAGGGAGGGTTTCTCGCCGGAACTGGATGAAATCCGGCGCGATTCGCAGAATGCCAAGGAATACCTGGCCGGTTTGGAGCAGAGGGAGCGACAGCGTACCGGGGTTAAGTCGTTGAAGGTAGGCTACAACCGGGTCTTTGGCTACTATATCGAGGTGTCTCAGGCCAACCTTGGGCTGGTCCCCTCCGATTACGTTCGGAAGCAGACTCTGGCGGAGGCCGAAAGGTTCTTCACCCCTGAACTTAAGGAGTACGAGTCATTGATCCTCAACGCCCAGGAAAGGATCGCCGATCTGGAGGGTGCAATCTTTCGGCAACTCTGTCAGCAGATAAGCGCCGAGGACGAGCAAATCCTGGCCACCGCCGCTGCCATAGCTCAAGTCGATGTCCTCGCGGGTCTTGCCGAAGTTGCTGTGCGTCATGACTACGTCAGGCCGGAGTTGAGCATGAATGACGTCATAGATATCAAGGGAGGCAGGCACCCTGTTGTCGAACAGAGTATGGGCCGCGACAGTTTCATATCTAACGACACATATCTCTGTAACAAGGACGATCAGCTTATCGTACTGACAGGCCCTAATATGTCGGGAAAGTCCACCTATCTCAGACAAGTGGCGCTAATTATCTTCCTTGCCCAGATAGGCAGCTTCGTCCCTGCTGATTCTGCGCGTATCGGGATCGTTGACCGTATATTCACCCGCATCGGTGCACAGGAGGACCTTGCCGCAGGTCAGTCAACCTTTATGGTTGAGATGACCGAGGCGGCCAATATTCTGAATCATGCTACCTGCCGCTCCTTCATCATTTTGGATGAAATTGGGCGGGGTACCTCCACCTATGACGGGCTTTCCATAGCCTGGGCCGTAGTCGAGTTTCTCCATAACCACCCCGAACTTGGCTCAAAGACGCTTTTCGCTACGCACTATCATGAACTGGTGGATCTGGCTGACATCTTGCCCAGGGTTAGGAACTTCAATGTAGCGGTCACGGAGCAGGGCGATAAAGTCCTCTTTCTGCACAGGATCGTCCCCGGTGGCACGGACAGAAGCTATGGCATTCACGTTGCCCAGCTTGCTGGTCTGCCTAAGGCGGTGGTCTCTCGTGCTCAGGAAGTACTGGCCGAACTGGAAGGGCATGCTTCCAGGAAAAACAGCGTTCCTCAGCGCGAAGCATCGTTCCAGGTTCCGCTCTTTGCACAGGGCTCTATGCTGGCAGAGGAGATTATAGGACTGGACATCGATTCCATGTCGCCTCTGGAGGCCATCACCAGGCTTTACGAGCTTAAGCGAATGGCAGAGGAGTACAGGAAACAGGCGTCTTGATAGAGCCGGAGCCTGGTGGTGATGGTAGAAGCGCAGTGTCGGGCTGAGCCGATGCTACCCTCTTCTCGAGCACTAATGGTTGATGTAGAACTACTGTCTGGCTTGCCCGCTGCTTTGAGACATAAAGTCGACGCATTCGCTGGCTATTCCTGGGCCATCGAGGCGGTAAAGAGAGCGAAGGAAGTTCTGTCTTCCGTGGGTTACGAATTCATCGGGGATGCCCAGGCGCCTCACCTGGACATCAGGGGCTGCAGCCTTCTGTAACAAGTCCAAAACAGCAGTGCCGAAGCCACCGCTAAGGACGTTCTCCTCTACTATGACCATCTTCTTGGTGTGGTTGGCGGCACCCAGGATAAGATCTGTATCCAGAGGCTTGGCGAAGCGGGCATTGATAACCATGGCATTTGTACCATGAGAAGCCAGTTCGTCCGCTGCCTCAGTGCAGGCCATGACGGTAGAGCCTATGCCTACTACGGCTATGTCCGAGCCCTGCCTGACAACCTCCCCTTTACCTATAGGGATTTGGTGAAGCTGAGTTGCCAGGGGTGCGCCTGTTCCCCGTCCTCGTGGATAGCGAATGGCGAAGGGGTGTTCGGTGGTCAGTGAAGTATAGAGCAGGTTCTGAAGCTCATGTTCGTCCTTAGGCGCGCAGATGGTCATATTAGGCATCAAGCTCAGATACGATAGGTCAAACACCCCTTGATGAGTCTTGCCATCGTCTCCCACGATGCCAGCACGATCCATAGCAAAGATAACAGGCAAGTCAGGGAGACAGACATCATGTAGCATCTGGTCAAAGGCACGCTGCAGGAAGGTCGAGTAGATGGCTACAATGGGTATGAAGCCCTGAGTGGCCAGCCCGGCGGCCAGCGTAACTGCATGCTGTTCGGATATGCCCACATCATAGATGCGGTGAGGAAACTCCTTTGTCAGTGGAGACAGGCTATTCCCCTCGATCATGGCGGCACTGATTACCACGAGTCTGGGATTATCCATAAGCAATGCACGAACCGTTTGGGCGAATACCTGACTATATGTAGGGGCCTTAACTGAGTTCTCGGCGGAGGGCGACACACCGTGGAAGAGAGCGGGGTTATCCTCTGCCGGTGTGTAGCCCTTGCCCTTGGTAGTCAGTACATGAACAATGACAGGCTTTCGATAGTTCTTGGCCCTGGTTAAAGGCTTCTCCAGTTCAGTCAGGTTATGGCCATCTACCGGGCCCATGTAAGTAAAGCCGAGTTCCTCCCACATCATGGTCGGCATTACTACAGCTTTTGCTCCTTCCTTGAGCCGATGGACTGCCCACCGCAGGCTTTTCCCTCCCGGCAATCGGGACAGCAACCTACCCGTCTGTTCCTTGGCATGTATATAAGGGGCGGCTGTTCGCGCCACATTCAGCCTCCTGGCCAGCCCTCCTACTGTTGGCGAAATGGACATGCCGTTGTCGTTGAGCACTACTATCAGTCTTGTCCCCAGGTGTCCGGCATGGTTCAGCGCTTCGTACACCATGCCGCATGTAAGGCATCCGTCGCCGATCACGGCTATCACATGATTGGAGTCGCCGGCAAGATCGCGTGTCAAGGCCATGCCCAGAGCTGCAGAAACTGACGTCCCGGCATGCCCTGTGGTGAAAGCGTCGTGCGGGCTTTCATCTCTGTCAGGAAATCCTGAGAGTCCCTGGTACTGGCGCAGAGAGGAAAACCGGTCGCGTCTCCCAGTCAACAACTTATGAGCATAGCTCTGGTGCCCGACGTCCCAAACTATCTTGTCCTTTGGGCTGTCGAATACGCGGTGCAGGGCGACGGTGAGTTCCACTGCTCCCAGGCTGGATGCCAGGTGCCCGCCGGTCTTAGTAACCGTGGTTATCAAGAACTCCCTCAGTTCGTAACAAAGCTGTTCTGTCTCAGAACTGGTCAGCCACTTGACGTCTTCGGGACAGCTTATAGCATCCAGTATCCTAGGCATTTCTGTCTCTTTCCTTCGGATAATAGCAGATTTTCGTGCTCGTCTGCCAATGCCAGCCTGATCGCACACATCGCCGTCAAGGTATTCGTAAACGATCGACATTATCTCCTTAGCAAGAAGAAGTTCTGTACGAGTGTAGCTATACTATGCGTGGGTGGCTCATAGGAAACCGGTGCCCCGGTGGGGCTGCTGCTGACAACCATTGTGTTGTGCTCCGTATCAGGAGTCGTCACCGTAGTGAGTGCAGGGGCGTAGGAAAGCAGTACATATGCCATGGAGCTATCCAAGTAGAGAATCCGGCATGGTAGAGGGTGAGATCGAGAAAGCAGCTATCAGGCTGGATCAAATGTTGCCTGTGCGAAACGCGTCACTCTCCTTTGGTGCAATCTGACACAGAGGACTCGGGAGCCTTGGAAGAGGTTGGTATTGAGAAAGCTATGATCCGGTCACAAGGGATGCGGAAGTGCTCAGCCATCCCCACTGAAGAGGCCAGATCTTCCCCGGCGGTCTGGGTGTGATTGTGGCTCCGTAGGTAGGCGGTAGGAACTCAGATAGCCGTTCAGGGATGATGCGGTGTATAATCTAGCTATATCGATGCATGAGTATTAGTGAGCGTCAGGGAATTGTCAGACCAGTGTTATGACGTTATCATAGTAGGGGCGGGGCCGGCCGGAAGCTGTGCTGCCTATGAACTAGCCAATGCGGGTCACGGTGTCGCCGTCTTTGAAGAGAAGAGCGCGCCCGGCCTCAGCGTCTGTTGCACAGGCATAATCAGTACCGAATGCTTCGATTCCATCGGTGTCAGCACAGACGTGATAATGACCGCGTCCAACTCAGCCAGGTTTTTCTCTCCTTCAGGCAGGTGTTTACGGCTGCAGACTGAGGAAGTGCAGGCATACGTAGTTGATCGTTCATCATTTGACAAAGCGATGGCCTCCAAGGCGCAGGCCGGGGGCGCGAGTTACCTCTTCTCTTCACGGGTTATCGATCTTATCCCGGGAGGTGACAAGATACAGGCTGAAGTGCTGGTCGACGGAGTTAGTCATGTATTCGATGCCAGAGCTGTCATCCTGGCTAACGGATACAGACCCGGTTTGAGCCAGAGATGCGGTCTGGGCAGAACAAAGAGCTTTCTTATCGGAGCTCAGTCCGAAGTCGCATTGAACGGCATTGATGAAGTAGAGGTTCACTTCGGTCGGGAGGTAGCACCCGGCTCGTTTGCCTGGCTGGTGCCAACTTCATCGGGTCGGGGATACGCCGGCCTGCTGGCCAGCTCTCATGCTGGAAGGCATCTGCGAAGATTCCTCGACGCGATTTGTCTCAGGAACAGAATACAGGATAGAGATGCGGAGATCAGGCAGAAAGCTATTCCGATAGGAGTACTGGCGCGCACTTACAGCGAAAGGGTGCTGGTCATCGGGGACGCTGCAGGCCATGTGAAGCCGACTACTGGTGGTGGGATATATTTCGGCTATATTGGCGCTAAGATGGCTGCTGCCGTACTCGACGAAGCTCTCAGAGAGGATGATCTGACTGCCGAGAGGCTTAGGCGTTATCAGACTCTATGGAAGGCGAAGCTGGGCAAAGAGCTATCCCGTGGCTATCTGGCCAGATGGCTGTACTCCAGACTGACTGATCGCCAGATCGAGAGGATATTTGGCATCATGGACTCGACCGGTGAGGCCGAAGCGCTACTCAGATCAAGCGAGTTTTCGTTCGACTGGCATGGCAGGCTCGTCCTGGCCGGTCTTAGACGTAGCGCTGCCTATCCCTGGCTTAGATTGCGGCATTTCTTCATTAGGGAGGTGGGCATATGACTGAATCGAACCACATCCCCGTG
The DNA here is from genome assembly GCA_003567655.1 of Dehalococcoidia bacterium. Taxonomy (GTDB): domain Bacteria; phylum Chloroflexota; class Dehalococcoidia; order GIF9; family AB-539-J10; genus RBG-13-51-36. The sequence goes on along the minus strand of PWZA01000212.1, from coordinate 6,944 downwards.
CATGTAGCCATCATCATGGATGGCAATGGCAGATGGGCACAGGAGCGTGGCCTGCCCAGGATCGCCGGCCACAAGGCTGGCGGTAATAACATACGCCCGGTTGTCAGGGTCTTCGCCGACCGCGGAGTTAGATACCTTACGCTTTATGCTTTCTCAACGGAGAACTGGAATCGTCCAGTAGCAGAAGTCTCCGGCTTGCTCGGTCTCCTGGGAAGGAGAATCGATCGGGAGACACAGGCCCTTCATGAAGACGATGTCCGCCTCTTACATATCGGTAGAGAGGACAGGCTGTCCAAGAAGATCGGGCAGAAGGTGAAAGACGCAGTCGAGCTAACCAGGAGCAATACGGGGCTGACGCTCTGCCTGGCTTTCGATTACGGCGGACGTGATGAGATCGTCCAGGCCGTCAGGCAGATCGCCAAGGAGGGTGTGGCGGTAGACAGTATAGATGAGCCTCTTTTTGAGCGATATCTATACAGCAGAGTCATTCCTGATCCCGATCTCCTTATACGTACAGGTGGCGAGACCCGCCTGAGCAACTTCCTGCTATGGCAGACCGCATACAGTGAGTTCTACTTCACGCCGGTTCTATGGCCCGACTTCGGCTCGAAGGAGATCGAGGCAGCGCTTTCGGAGTACAGCAGACGCCAGCGCCGCTTCGGCGGAATATGAACTGCCCGAGGGCGGATGGCTGAGGCCACAGAGTCGATACGCACCGCCGATCCTATGTCCTGTCTCGTATGTGCGTTGCAGAGACAACAGAAGACTCCACGGTAGTTTGCATAGTAGTAGAGCTGAGGCGATTCGAAGGCCTGACCTTCTCGATGCAATCGGGACGGTCTCCCTCGATGCTGTTATCGTAGAAATGGAGCTGAGGGGATTCGAACCCCTGACCTCCTGCTTGCAAAGCAGGCGCTCTCCCGACTAAGCTACAGCCCCGACTTTCCTATTCTAGCAGATAGTACGAGAGAGCGAAAGCGTGTGCCCTGGTATATGATCAGGCATGTGAGCGATCCGGGCGCCGGATCCCCTGGCTGATCCTCTGTCGTCAGGCCGGTTGCCTCTTCTTTCCGACAACGCGTGCAAGGAATATGCTGAGTTCATAGAGGACAATCAGGGGCAGGGCCATTATCAACTGGGTGACGGCGTCAGGGGGAGTGAGAATGGCGGCCAGGATGAAGGTGCCTATTATGATCACCCTTCGTCTGCGTGCCAGCCAGTCGCCGGTGACAATGCCGATCCTTGCCAGAAATGTTATCACCACAGGCATTTCGAAGACGAAACCGCTGACCAGTAGCATTCTGGCTACTACCGAGACGTAGTTGCTGACCTTTATCTGTGGTGATGCGATATCACCCCCAAAGCCGACCAGGAAGGTGACGGCTGCGGGAATCAGCATGAAGTAGCTGAAGAAAACTCCTGCGGCAAACATGACGACCATCCATGGTAGAGTAAAGTAGAAGTATCTCTTCTCCCTCTTTGTGAGGGCCGGCGAAACGAACATGATGAACTCATAAGTAAGGTAGGGGATAGCCAGTACTATACCGGTGACCAGAGATACCAGCAGGACAGTGCCTATCATCTCCGTCATCTCTACGAAGATCAGGTTCATGTCGCCGGCGGGGTAGAGAAGCAGCGCGAATACCCGCTCGTGGAAGATGAAGGCGAGGACGGTGGTGATGGCGATGGCGATTACGCCCCTGAACACGCGTGTCCGCAATTCCGTCACATGTTCGAAGAGACCGGCACGTCGCTCAGAGTCTTCAGTAGGTGTTACGTCTTCATTCATCACGGTGTGATTGAGCCGGTTGAGTGGCACTCCTCTGGACTCACCCGTGGATCATTCAAGGGGGAGAATATTCAGATCCCAACGGGTGTGTCCTCTTTTTGGGAGTCACTGGTGCTCGATCGACGCAGGGTTTTCAGTGCCTTCCTTATCCGTTGACTCGGAGGACTGGCGGGATTCTGTGTGTTGAGCGGTATTGGCGCTTCCTCGACGAGCGTCTGGGTCTTCGGTGATCTCTTTCTCAAATTCCTCCTGGAACGCGGTGGTCAACCCTGAGCTGTACTTGTTGACCTGCCTCAGGGCCGTGCCCAGTCCTCTTGCGACCTCCTGCAGTCTTCCGGGACCCACTACCAGGAGAGCAAGCAGAAGTATGAGAACCACCTCCCCTATACCTATACCGAATGAACCCATGTGCCCTTGCTTCTCAGGATCTACAGACTATTGCTGGTCAGTTGTCTCCAGACTGCGGCTTGGTTGCTTCGGTGGTATCATCGCTTACCTTTGTGCCCTTGGACTGGCTCTCGTCGTCGAGGCCTTCCTTCGCTCTGCGGAACTCCCTGATACCCTTTCCTATCGAACCTGCAACCTGAGGCAGCTTACCAGCGCCAAAGATGATCAATATTATGAGTAAGATTATGCCCAGTTCCATGGGGCCCGGTGGACGTATCATCGTTGCCTTACCTCCTTAACCAAGTCAGGACTTGTATCGTCCGGCTTGTTCAGAATCAGATCTAGTAGCTTATACTATATTACGCCACGTGCACTGTCAAGCGCATCTGGGGTTCACAAACCGTGTGGGGCAAGGAGCCGTGGGTTCACTGGAGTGCGCGCATACCGCCGCTATATGTGCGACATTGCTCATAATGGTTGGCGGCCAAGCGACTCCCTGACTGCCTTGAGCAGGGCGTCGTCCTGCTCCGGAAAGACAGAGCGCGGATCAAGGACCAGCGCATCCTTCTCGACTCGGGCAACAACTGCGGGCTCGTGTTGTCTCAGCCCGCGTGCAAGCTTATCGATGCCGACCCTGCCGGCGGGCCTGACTGCTACAACTCGCGTCGGTATGATGCCTCCGGGAAGGCTTCCCCCGCCGACTACGGAATGCCCGGCAATCACCCTGGCCGGCTCTCCCAGAAACTTCGCCCATCTGTCGGCCCGCCTTTCTATTTCCTCTAGCGGCGCGGAGATGAGGCGGAGAACCGGTATCTTCTGCAGAGGCTCGCCTTTCAGATAGTGGATCAGCGTGACGGAAAGGGCGGCGATGCTGGCCTTGTCAATTCGCATCGCCCTGGCCAGTGGATGCCTGGCCAGCTTGTTGATCAGGTCGCTGCGCCCCACGATTATTCCTGCCTGGGGTCCCCCCAGCAGCTTGTCGCCGGAGAAGAAGATCAGGTCGGCCCCGGCCGAGATACTATCCTGAGGTCGGGGTTCCGGGTCCAGTCCGAACTCAGTTGTGTCGATCAGGCATCCACTGCCGATATCGTCCAGAACCATTATGTCATGTTGTCGGCTCAACTCCACCATCTCCTCCAACGAAACGAGATGCGTGAAACCGCTGATCCTGAAGTTGCTTGCGTGCACTCTGAGCACTGCCGCGGTTCTCGGGTTTATAGCCTGCTCGTAATCTGCAATGTAGCTGCGGTTGGTGGTGCCTATCTCGACCATCCTGGCTCTGCTTTCGCGCATTACATCGGGTATTCGAAATCCTCCGCCGATCTCCACTGCCTGCCCGCGAGACACGATGACCTCCTTCCGTCTTGCTAGGGCGCTCAGTGCGAGCAGCACTGCGGAGGCATTGTTGTTCACCACGAGGGCAGCCTCTGCGCCGGTAAGCAGGCAGAGCATCCGCTCCACGTGGGTCTGGCGGGAATCCCGCCTTCCACGTGCCAGGTCGAACTCAAGGGTGCAGTAGCCACGAGAAGCTAACTCGGCTGCTTGCAGGGCCTCGGCACTGAGTGGAGACCTGCCCAGATTGGTGTGCAGAATGACACCGGTAGCGTTTATCACCGGCTGCAGGCTAACGTTGGTGGCATCGTGGGCCTCTGTGACAATCGCATCCACAATTTCCTCGAAGGATGGTGACGTGCCTCCGGTGCTGACGAGGTTGCGGATGTCCGCCAGGCGGTTGCGAACCAGGGTGACTATGAACTCCCGTGCCAGCCTGTCATGGAGCACGGCTATGCGCTCATCACAGAGCAGTTCGTCCACCCCCGGCAGTTGTCGAAATTTCGGGTTGCCTCTCATCTCAAGACCCTTTCATCGCCTGTGCGGCGGGTCACCTTCTTAGCATCCAGATGCTCCATAAGAGCCTGTGCATACTTGCGGCTTGTCCCGAAGAGGTCACGCGCTTCAGCAACGGTTATTGTGCCCTTATTCTTCATGTGCTCGACGACCCGTGTCACCATCTCCTCGTAGGCCGACGCCCCGAAGACTATACCTTCGCCCACCCTGACTACCCTTTTCTGCTCCAGTAGAAGGTTGAGTAGATCCGGTTCCAGAGGGGAATCGGTTGGTGGACAGTATGGAGATTCGGATAGGAGCTTCAGGAAATGGTCTGTCTTCTCCTGCTGTTGTGGGGAAAGGCGTAAGCTATGTGAGGGAAGTCTGACTACAGCTCCTCCATCCACAATGTGTCCATTTTCAGATAGTCTGCGCATAATGCCTTCGAAGTGCGCTGGCTGAACCTTAAGGCGGTTTCTGAGTTCGTCTCTGGGCATGCCATGCCTGAGCGGGAAGGAGTTATGGTGGTTGCCCAGTAGCCTTATTGCCTCGTCGACAAGGTGCTTCCAGTGGCGACAGGAAACAAACAGGTGGCGCCCTTCACTGCTGCAGAGCCGCAGTGCTCGCCCGGTTTCCGCCATGGTCTGCAGCATCTCTTCTGCCTCGGTCTCAGCGATGTGGCATTGCAGTGCAAGCTCCCTGGCGTCAGCAATCCCCGCGCTCTCCAGCAGGGCGAGCATAGCATCATCAGGGTCACTCTCTCTATCTTTCAGGCTTTCCATCACCTTCTGCTGAAAGCGTCGATGACGCCGCGGGTGGGCGTCCACGATGTGCCCGCCACCCAGGGTGCCCTTTGGAGAGCGTATGATGAAGAGGTCGCCTCTGGCTACAGCTACCGGATCGGTCAACCCTATTTGAGCCCAGCCGCTCTCGCCTGCCTGGAGGGTCTCCTTATCCAGAAGGCGGGCTCTTCCAGTCACTTCGCTTGTGCCTGTGTGGAACGAAATCGACATGTTGTGGGTGATGGGGCCGTTCAGGTCTGAAACGGCACGGAGTTTTGCATCGAGCAGCCGGGTAGGCCTGAGCCACCCGGATGTAGTCACGATCATGCCGCGCTGAATCTTGTCGAGTTGGATATTGCCCAGATTGACTGCTACGCGGCTGCCCGGAGGAGCCGCATCGGCTCTATGCTTATGGACCTCGATCCCACGAACATGAGTTTCCAGTCCGGGAGGCAGGATTTCCACCTGTTGCCCGGTACGCAGGCTGCCGTCGGTCAGCGTACCGGTGACTACGGTGCCAAAGCCCTTTGCGGTGAAAACACGATCGACGGGAAGCCGCGGTCTGCCGATATCCCTGCGCACTGCAGTCGAGTCAAGAAGCCTGTCTATGACCGCGATCAAGTCAGGTACGCCGTCTCCCGTTGTCGCAGCGACAGCTACTATCGGTGCTCCGCGAAAACTCGTGTCCTGTATCGCATCCTCGGCCTCCATGATGGCCAGGCTTAATCCATCTTGGTCGATAATGTCCTTCTTTGTGATGACGACCACGCCGGTGGTAACGTTGAGCATGTCGATAATGGCCAGGTGCTCGCGTGTTTGAGGCATGACTCCTTCGTCTGCCGCGATTACGAGCATAGCTAGGTCGATGCCCCCCACGCCAGCGACCATGTTCTTGACGAATCTCTCGTGCCCCGGGACATCGACGATGCTGACCTCTCTTCCGCTCGGGAGCGTGAACCAGGCGAAGCCAAGGTCGATTGTCATGCCCCGGGTCTTCTCCTCGGGAAGGCGATCGGGGTCTATGCCGGTCAATGCCCGGACAAGAACCGACTTTCCGTGGTCTACGTGACCCGCTGTGCCGAGTACAAACATGGTTGTCTACCTTATCATTATCTTGCCCTTCGGGTCAGCCACAATATGTCCAATGATGGCAGCATCATCGATGCCTGCACTTTGCATCTTCTTTACCAGTGTTTCTCCATCTGTTGGGGGAAGGGAGATAAGCAGGCCGCCGGAGGTCTGTGCATCGAACAGAATATGCATCATCTCGTCAGATACCGCCGTTTCTACCATCGGGGAACGGAACTCCCTGTTGCGACGCGTTCCGCCGGGAACGAGTCCCCTCTCGGCAAACTTATCCACCATGGGAAGCAGGGGGACAGACTGTGAACGTATCACCATGCCGACGCTCGCGCCTTCAATCATCTCGCAGGCGTGCCCGAGCAGACCGAAGCCTGTTACGTCTGTGCAGGCGTTTACCGGAACCTCCAGCATCAGTTCCGCTGCCCTCTTGTTAAGGGTGACCATCTGCCGGGTAACACGAGCGATGATCTCGTGCTCTGCCACGCCGCGCTTCATGGCGGTGCTTATTATGCCGGTCCCCAGCGCTTTCGTGAGGATAAGCACATCTCCCTCTCTGGCTCCCGTGTTGGTAAGCACTTTGTCAGGGTGAACGATTCCCATGATGCAGAGCCCGTACTTAAGCTCCTTATCGTCTACGCTGTGCCCTCCTACCAGTGACGCCCCTGCCTCCGAAAGCTTGGTGATTCCTCCACGAAGAATTTCCCTCAGCACAGATACATCCATGGTCTCTCTGGGAAAGCAGACTATGTTCATGGCAGTAATGGGGCGACCACCCATAGCGTAGACGTCGCTGAGGGCGTTCGCTGCAGCTACCTGTCCGAACTCGTATGGATCGTCAACTATGGGCGTGAAATAGTCGACGGTCTGGATAATAGCCAGTTCATCCGTCAGACGGTACACGCCGGCATCGTCGCGACCCTCCATCCCGACGATCACGTTCGGATCGAACGGCAGTTCGAGGCCGCACAGTGCCCGGTCCAGGTCCCCTGGCCCCAGTTTAGAGGCTCAGCCTGCTCCTCGGACCGTTTCTGTCAGACGCAGATCGGGTTCCTTGTTCATCGCCTCCTTTCATTCCG
>PWZA01000163.1 GCA_003567655.1 Dehalococcoidia bacterium | reverse complement strand
TTATCGACTGTCGGTCTTAGCCTTCTATTATCTCCGGCTCAAGTATGCCGATGAAGGGAAGATTGCGGTATTCTCCCCTGTAATCGAGACCGTAACCCACAACAAACTCGTCAGGGACCTCGAACCCTACATAATCGAGGGGCACTCTAATCAAGCGACGTGCCCTCTTGTCAAGCAAGGTGCACACCCGAAGGCTCTCGGGGCCATGTGCGTTCAAATGCCCAAGAACATAGTTCAACGTCATCCCGGTATCCACGATATCCTCAATCATTAACACGTGTTGCCCGGTTATGCTGCTATCGAGGTCTCTCGTTATCTTGACCACCTGACCGTCACCGCCGTAGTATGAGATAGCCATGAAGTCTACCGTAACGGGAAGGTCCAGGTGCTGCATCAGGTCGGCCATGAAGCAAACAACGCCCTTCAGGATTCCTATCAGCACCAATCGCTGGCCTGCATAATCGCGGGATATGCGCCTGGCAAGGGTCCTCACCCTTCGCTGGATCTGAGCATGGCTGTACAGGACCCGGTCGATTCCCTCTACCTTAGCACCTCCCAGAGGGCCGTAACCGTACTTTGCCAGCAGCTTTAGAAAGTCGCTCTTGGTCAGGAGCCTGATATCGACCTCAGGGTAAAGCTCTCTGAGCTGCCGCAGCTTACGATTCTTCTCGGTTATCAGACTCTGCTTCAGTGTGGTCAGTTCCACATAGATATCCAACTCGGGAAGATAGAAGTCAGGGGTGAACATCTCCGCTATCTTGTCTCGGTCCCACCTGAGCGGGAAAGACCGGGGCTCATAAAGCCATTCAATACAGTAGAAATCCAAAAGCCTGGCGAAATCCTCCTCGCTGGGATGGGCAAAGGCGGTCGTCCTCAGTGTGGTAGCAGGCGTAGGAACAACTTCAGGCATCCTTCTTCTTCTCATGTCTGCCTTGTAGTCTCGCTCTACCAGTTGATGAAGCTCTGCCCTCTCAAAGATGACAGCGCACATGTCAGCGACACTAAAGAGGAAGCTCTTGTCGGCTTCCGAGAACTCGTGACGCTCCCGGGTATAAACACGAATCTCTCCTATAGCTTCGCCCTTCCGGAGTATCGGTACCCCCAGTATGGACGATATTCCCTGAGCCAGCGCTATCTCAGGATGCTGAACCTTCTCATCTGTGGTGGCGTCGGCTATGAAGACCGCTTTCCCCTGCAGTATTTCGGGAAGGCTTCTACGAGCAGCAAGAGGCCCCTTCTTCAAGTAGAGGTCACTCAGGCCATATGTGCCGACAGTGATGAGATATTCCTTCTGTGAGTTCAGGGACATTATGCGACAACCATTGGCCTGCATCGCCCTGGCTGTACTCCTGGCTATCGAATTGCAGGTCTTTCTTAAACCGAAGGCTGAATTGGCGACCTTGTTTATTCTCTTAAGAGCTGAATAGTAACTCCCTCTCGACCTAGCCACTTCGCTCGCACCTTATGCGCATTTAGTGAATCCACAACTGAGGCAGATGTTGCAGCCCTCCTGGTGAATGAGAGTGCCGCCACAATCGGGGCACTGCCCTGCCCAGTTCGTAACAGCCCCGGCTTTCTTAGAAGGCTTTGCCGGATCCGCGGTTGTGTTCTCCCTGATGTATTTCTCCAGCACGCTGGCTATGGCATCGGCACAGGAGAGAACAGAGTGGCCATGCTCCCAGGCAATGGAAGGGCATCTGATGCCGCGCAGGTGCTTTACAACGGAATCTGTGTCTATCTCAGACCTCAGTGCCAGAGATGTAAGTCGGCTAATGGCCTCAAGCTGAGCCGCGGCACACCCCCCGGCCTTCCCTAATGTGGAGAAAACCTCCGATATTCCGCGGTTATCAAAGTTGACCGTAACATAGATGTAGCCACATCCGGTATTTACCCTCTCAGTAACACCTCTGGTGACTTTGGGCCTCTTCCGGGGAGACAGCTTATCCTCAGTCTTTTTTCCCTCTTTCTTGCCCACCTCACCAACCGTAAGAACCTGGCTCTCGCGACTCCTATCACGATATATGGTTATTCCCTTTAACGCTGCACTGTGAGCCAGCATATAGACCTTCGCCACATCTTCGGGCGTCGCCTCATGCGGGAAGTTTACTGTTTTGGAGACAGCACTGTCCGTGGACCTCTGAAATGCTGCCTGCATCCTTACATGCCACTCAGGAGATATGTCGTGAGAAGTGACAAAGAGCTTCCTTGTCTCTTCAGAAATCCCCTTTACGTCCTTCAGCCTCTTGCCGTCAGCCAGCCCTTTCATCAGGTCCGGGGAATGGAATCCTCCGTCCTTAGCCGCCTGTTCAAAGTAGGGGTTCACCTCCACGAATTCCTCTCCTTCAAGGATATGACGCACATAGCTCAGTGCAAACAACGGCTCAATACCGCTGGAGCAATTGGCTATGATGCTCAGGCTGCCGGTTGGAGCAATAGTAGTCCGGGAGGCGTTTCGGAGACGAGGCCCATCCTTCTTATCATATATACTCCCCTCAAAGGCGGAGAAGACTCCTCTATCTGCGGCCAGCTCTATCGATGCCTTATCTGCCTCTTGGGAGATGAAACGGGCGACTTCCTCACCTGCAGCAAGACCTTCTTCACTGTTATATGGGATGCCAAGCTGAATAAGCATATCGGCAAAACCCATCACTCCCAGGCCTATCTTCCTGGTGGTCTTCGTCATCCTGGCAATCTCCGGCAAGGGGAACTCGTTGACCTCGATAACATCATCAAGAAAACGTACCGCCAGTTTGACTACTCTGGCCAGCTTGTCATAGTTGATGCAGGGTGTCCCGTCTTTCGCGGTCACCATCTTGGACAGGTTGATGGAACCCAGATTGCAGGACTCGAAGGGAAGCAACGGTTGCTCTCCGCAAGGATTGGTGCTTTCTATTCTGCCCAGTTTGGGCGTAGGGTTGTGCCTGTTAATCTCGTCGATGAACACAACGCCCGGGTCTCCGGTACGCCATGCCAGATCGACTATCTTGTCGAACACCTCCCTGGCCTTGAGCTTGCCCATCACCTTACCGGTCCTCGGGTTCAACAGATTGTAATTGGTGCCCTTCTCCACCGCCTTCATAAACTCATCGGTCACAGCTACAGACAGGTTGAAATTGGTCAGAGCTTCCGAGTCTACCTTGGCCTCTATGAACCTCAGGATGTCGGGATGGTCCACATTGAGTATTGCCATGTTGGCTCCGCGACGCATCCCGCCCTGCTTGATGACATCTGTGGTAGCATCAAAGGCCTTCATGAAGGAGACGGGGCCGCTGGCAATACCACCAGTAGAACCCACCCTGTCACTTTCCGGCCTGAGCCGAGAAAAAGAAAACCCAGTACCTCCCCCGCTCTTGTGAATCATAGCGGTGTGCTTCACGGCATCGAAGATGGATTCCATGGAATCCTCTATAGGTATGACGAAGCAGGCCGATAACTGCCCCAATTCTCGACCGGCATTCATCAGGGTGGGAGAGTTGGGCAGGAACTCCAGGTTTGCCATCAACCGGTAGAATGCCTCCTCCCAGGATGACGCATCTACCTTAGAGTCCAGGATGATTTCGGCCGATGCAATGTGTTTGGCGACGCAGCGAAACCGCTCTTGTGGCGTTTCAATAACCCTGCCCTCCTCATCCTTGGCCAGGTATCTTCTCTCCAGAACCCTCAAGGCATTGTCGCTGAGTTCTATGCCGGAGACGACCTGGCCTCTGGCCTGAGGCGAAAACTCATCGACAGTGAGCATACTCTTCACGAGCGCCCGAATCTGCGAAGACGACACGGGTGGCACGGTCTTGTCAGGAACCAGTTCCTCCATCCCGGGGAACGGTTGGGCCACCTCCAGGCGCTGGCTGACCTGTTCTGTAAACCTCTCCAATAGTTTCCTGTCGGTTATGCCCATCGATTCGCCGGCGGCGAAGACAGCGCGGGCAACCCTCTCCCGGCCATTAGCCTCCTGATTGTCTTTCCGGCGCACCTTGGACATTCTACCTCCTCTTACGGCCGGTACGGGAAGCGACCGTCTCAGACGAGGGGAGTGGCAGCTGATTCCTTGGTGCCAGATCCCTCCGTACCGCCAGGCTGTCAACCTCCTGTTTCAAAACGCCTATATCAGCAAATCTCCGATAGACGCTGGCAAACCGAATATAGGCAATATGATCTAACTGCTTCAAACCTCCCATGACCAGATCACCGATGTGAGAACTGGCAACCTCGCTCCTACCCGCCTCGAAGAGCTCAGACTCAATATTTTCTACAAGCTTATCAATGGCCCCGGTAGGAAGCGGGCGCTTCTCACAAGCCTTACGAATGCCCAGGGAGAGTTTTTCACGGCTGAATTCCTCGCGCCGTCCGTCCTTCTTGACAACAAAGACTTCATGAGGCTGTATGCGCTCATAGGTAGTGAACCGCGTGCCGCAGCCAAGGCATTTCCTTCGCCGCCTCACCGCTCCATCCAAGCCACGAGAATCCATCACCCGCGCTTCCGCTCCTCCGCAATAGGGACAGTTCATGAATTGTTCCCACAGATTGTGGTAAAAGAACATTCTACCACTAGATGTGGTAGAATGCAATGCCTTCGCGGGGAGAGGGGTGGTTCTGGCACCCCTCTCCCCCAATGAGGCTTAGGTTTACTGTCGAGATATTCTGGCCGGCTCTGGATGTACCGGCGAAGCAGTTTTGGAACCTTCTTCCAGATGTGAGTGGGGCATACGCTGACCGCGGCGCAGGAAAGAGGGCATGTCAAGAGCGTCACTTCCACCCTTTATCAGCCTGCGAAGATCCTCAGCGGTGCATATTCCTTTGCCCTGTGACTTGGCAAATCCGGTAGCGATGACGGTAATTCGCACCTCGCTATCCATCTTGGGATCGAACACCACGCCAAACACTATGTTGGCTTGGGGGTCCACTGCCTGGCTGATGATCTCAGCCGCTTCGTTGCACTCGAACAGAGTGAGGCTGGGGCCGCCGGTGATATTGAACAGCACTCCGCTCGCTCCGTTGACAGATACATCGAGCAAAGGACTGGCCAGGGCAGCCTTGGCTGCTTCAGCAGCACGGCTCTGCCCGCTAGCCTTGCCGACAGACATCCATGCTGGACCTGCGTCCTGCATCACGGACTTTATGTCGGCGAAGTCCAGGTTGATCAACCCCGGAATGGTGACCACCTCCGAAATGGCCTGCACCCCCAGCAGCAGAGCGTCATCTGCCAGCCTGAAGGCGCTGTCCACCGTCGTCTTGGCATCGCAGAGCTGGAGAAGCCGGTCATTAGGTATGATAATCAGGGTATCGACCTTGTTCGAGAGGTTAACCAGACCCTCCTCTGCTACCTGACTTCTGTGCGTCCCCTCAAAGGTGAAGGGCTTGGTGACAACTCCGATCGTTAGAGCGCCACTCTCCTTGGCCACCTCCGCCACTACCGGAATGCCACCCGTACCCGTACCACCACCCATGCCTGCGGCAATGAATACCATGTCGGCACCCTTAACTATGTCTTCGACTACGTCGCGACTTTCTTCGGCTGCCTTGGTACCGACCCTGTGGTCGCCACCGGCACCCAGGCCTCTTGTCAACTTCTCGCCCAGTTGAATCCTGCTAGGGGCTTCAGCCAAGGCCAACGCCTGGCCATCGGTGTTCATAACTATGAAGTCAACACCTTTGATATCCTCCCGCACCATGCGAGTGATGGCATTGCTACCGGCGCCGCCGATGCCGATAGCCTTGATTCTTGCTGGAGTCGGAGTATAAATTTGCTTTGCCATTCTAACCTCCTTTCACAAACTAGGCACGAAGCAGTCTTCTCAATATACGTACGAAGCTGCTCCAGCTACCGTTCTTGCTGTCTCGATAGGTTGACCCCTCTTTTCCTCGCACCTGCCAGAGGGCAAGTCCGAGAGTGGTAGCATAAGACGGATCATGAAGGATGTCGGAAATGCCGTAAATGCCCATGCTCAACGGCCGGCCTCTGCGCACCGGGATCTGCAACATCTGCTGACCCAGCTCATCAAGCCCGGACAGGTTAGCAGTGCCACCCGTGAGCACCAGGCCACAGGGCGCGAGATTGTGATAATCGCTGGTGGGCATCTCCAGCAATATGAGCTGCAGCAACTCTTCCATCCGAGCCCGTATTATGCTGCATAGCTCCTTGTAGGAGGCGCTATGGCCATTCTCCATGCCGACCTGCACCATCTGCTCCACCTCTTGATCGGACGTGACATTGCCGTATCTCTTCTTCATCTTCTCGGCAATGCTGAAGGGCAGACCGAGGCCTATGGATATGTCGCTGGTCACCTGATAGCCGGCTACAGGAATGATAGAGGTGTGATAGATGCTGCCATTCTTGAATACGGCTATGTCCGTGGTACCACCCCCCATGTCAGCCATGATCACGCCCGTCTCTCTTTCCTCCGGAGTCAACACTGCTTCTCCAGCAGCCAGAGGCTCGAGGATAAGATCCTCGACATCAACTCCTATGCTACGGACGCACTTGGCCAGGTTCTGTATCGACGTCACTGAGGCAGTGATGATATGGGTTTCCACATCCAGCCTGGAGCCGTGCATGCCCACGGGCTGTTTCACGCCTTCCTGTCCATCCAGGGCATAGGACCGAGGAATAGCATGGAGCACCTTTTTGCCCTCAGTTATGGGGATGTTGCGAGCCGCAGATAGCACCCTCTTGAGGTCATCAGTGCGAACCAGTCTGTCATCTCGGGGGATCGCTACCACTCCCCGATTGTTCAGACTACTCACATGTCTTCCGGTAACACCAACGTAAGCAGAATCTACTCTTATGCCGCTGATTCTCTGAGCTTCTCTAACCGATGCGGCGATTGACTGTTTGGCTTCATCTAGATTGACGACTATGCCCTTATGCAGGCCACGACTAGGAACGACTCCCACCCCAAGAACTTCAATGTCGTCTTTTGCTTTCACACTAGCTACGATAGTGGCTATCTTGGTTGTGCCAACATCAATAGCTGAAATGATCTTCCTTGCCATGTTCACCTCCTTATTTGGCTTAGATATGCTGCTTAGTTGAGTCGCTCGGCTATCCTCAATTTAGCGCTACGGCTGCGTGGATTGGATTCTATCTCCAATGAGGCAGGCTTTATAACCTTCCTTGAGATGAGCTTCAGGGTGGGCACATGCCCGCATCGGCACATCACTATTCCCGGGGGACACAGGCAACTGCTGGCTGCACGACGCATAAACTGCTTAGCTATGCGATCCTCCAGCGAATGATAACTGATGACTACTAGTCTTCCCCCGGGGCGGAGAAGGTCACTGGCCTGTTCTAGAGCCGGCTCCAAATTCTGCAGCTCGCCATTCGCCGCGATGCGGAGTGCCATGAAGGTTCTCGTGGCAGGATGGATTTTGGCACGCTTGCTGCGCAGAGCTTGCTCGACCAGTCGGGCAAGCTCCAGTGTGGTGGCAACTGGGCGGTTTTGGACAATGTGTCTCGCTATCCGCCGGCTGTGACGCTCTTCGCCGTACTTCTCTATGACCCGGGCTAACTCTTGCTCTGAAAAGTTGTTGACGATATCAGAGGCAGTTAACCCTTGCCTAGCATCGAACCGCATATCAAGATGAGCGTCGAGGGTGAAACTGAAGCCTCGTTCGGCTGTATCCAGTTGCAGAGAGGAGACACCGAGGTCGAAGAGAATACCATCAACTGGATGAAACTGGTATCTCTTGCATATATCATCAAGGTTGACGAAGTTATCATTGACGAGAGTGACTGCTTCGCGATATTCGCTTAGCTGCTCTTGACTTGCCTGGATGGCCTCAGGGTCAGCATCGATGCCCAGAAGCCTTCCCGATGGTCTGATTCTTTCCAGTATCGCCGCTGCGTGTCCTCCCGTTCCTACAGTGCAGTCAACGAAACAGCCTCCCGGCCGCGTCTGTAGCCCGGCTATAACTTCGTCAAGCAACACAGGCGTGTGCACAGGCAGAGACATGGTCAGGTTCATAAACTATTCTCCAATACTCTCCATAATCTTTGCCGCCTGCTCGTCTGCCGATTCCTTCTCTGCCTTCCATTCATCTTCGCTCCAGAGTTCAATGCTGCTATTGGCACCGACAACGATAGCTGCATCAGCAATCCCGGCATACTCGCGCAGGGCATGTGGCAAGACGATCCTGCCCTGACCATCAAAGGAGGCACTGAAGGCGGAGCCGAAGAGTGACCGGGTTAGCTTCCTCAAGCTTGCCGGGCTTACTGCCTTCTCCGACAACCTGTCAGACAACCTCTTCCACTCAGCTGTCGAATAGACAGTGATGCACCTCTCCATTCCTTTCGTCAGTATCAAGCCGGCCTTCAGTTCCGCCCTGAATTTCTTCGGCAGCGGTACTCTGCCCTTCTCATCAACCTTGTATGGATACTCGCCAAAAAACATATCATTCACCTCGGTATTCGATACCGCATAGACACGAGGGCAATAGCGCAGTTACTGCGGTCAAAATGCGGATCGGCTTGTTCGCCACGGGCACCATCCCTCCCCTATTCACACTATTCATCACAATCTGGCCCTCGTCGCCCCTTTTTCCCCACTTTTCCCCACAGGTCTATCTTAAAGACTTGCCGATGTTTTGTCAATACCTTTGGGCTCTTCGCTGGTCTTTTTCAGGATTTGTGCCCCGATGGCCGAAACCAGCGTGCTCACCGGCAAGACCCGGGAATCAGGTCACCGGCGTCAGCCGGAGGCACCGCATTGTGAGTGAGACTTCCTTTTTTCGCCGTCCACATGTTAAGATATGCAGTTCAGAGGTTCGTACGAGGGAATCCATGCGCATCGATATTCTTTGTCTCTTCCCCGAGATGTTCACCTCTCCGCTCAACCAGAGCATAGTTAAGCGTGCTAGTGAGCGAGAACTGGTGAACGTTGTAGTTCATGATATTCGCGATTACGCTCATGACAGGCACCGTACCGTGGACGACTATCCCTACGGCGGAGGGCCGGGCATGGTGATCAAACCTGAACCTGTCTTTGAGGCAGCGGAGTCGATTAAAGACCAACTGAATGCCGGAGAGATACCTGTCATATTGCTCTCGCCTCAGGGCAGGCTCCTCTCACAGTCTGTCGCTCGTGAGCTCGCCCTTCACCCGCATATCATGCTGATATGCGGCCACTACGAAGGTTTTGACGAAAGGATATGTGAGCACCTGGCTACTGACGAGATCAGCATCGGTGATTATGTGCTTAGCGGAGGCGAACTGGCTGCCATGGTCCTGGTTGATGCCATCGTTAGACTGATACCGGGCGTGCTCGGCTCGGAGTGCTCGGCCGACAGTGATTCTCACAGTGACGGACTTCTGGAATACCCGCAGTATACGAGACCCGAGACGTATCAGAATTGGTCGGTACCGCCGATTCTGCTATCGGGGAATCACAGCGAGATTGCTCAGTGGCGGCGCCGTCAATCCATCCTGCGAACGGCGGAGCGCCGCCCTGATCTTCTTAAGAAAGGCAGCTTATGCGATGAGGAAAGAAAATGGATGTTAGAGAATTAGTTAAGCCCGAGATGAACCCCAATATTCCCCAGCTTTCCCCCGGCGACACGGTCAGGCTTAGCCTCAAGACTGTAGAAGGGGACAAGGAGCGACTGCAGCACTTCCAGGGTCTTGTGATTAGAATGAGGAAGGGAGTTGACGGCGGCAGCTTCACCGTGAGGAGAGTGTCTTACGGGATCGGAGTGGAACGCACATTCCCCTTCCAATCTCGGTCAGTACAGAATGTGGAAGTGCTCAGGCATGGCCAGGTGCGCAGGGCTAAGCTCTATTACATACGAAGGCTCAGCGCCAAGCAGGCCCGGCTTAAGGAGAGAAGAGAGAAGGCAAAAGAGCAAGCCGTGCCTCAACAAGAAGCATCGCCTTCTGAATGAAGTATGCCGAGGTGGCAGTCAACTCGCCGGCGAGCCGGTCGACTTTCTGCTATTCCATCCCCAGCCGGTTTATTATCAACACCGGTCAGGCCGTGTTGGTGCCTTTCGGCGCCAGGACCGTCCAGGGCATCGTTGTCGAGTTATCGGATCAACCCTCCGTAGAGACAACCAGGGAGATAACTGACCTTGTTACCGATCACCCTATGCTGTCCCCCCTGCAGATGAATCTTGCCCATTGGATAAGTGAGTACTATCTCTCACCTCTCTTCGACGCCATGGCCTTGATGCTACCTCCGGGATTCGAAAGACAGGCCGTTACCTACTTCAGGCCGGCGAGTCTCGATACCGATTTGTCATCACTGACACCGGAGCAAGAACGGATACTGCATATCATCGGAGAGCGAGGAAGCACAAGCTTGCCCGAACTCGAGAAGGCGGTCGGCAAGAGGAGAGCCAGGCAAGTTACAGATCAACTGCTGGCGCTTAATCTCATTACAAGGACTTCTGAACTGAAGAAGGCGAAGGCCAAGCCCAGAATCGTGCCTTATGTCAAGTTGAGAGAGAATGGCGGGCGGATCGAAGCAGAAACAGCCCGTCTCCGTAAGTCCGGATCCCACAAACAAGCTGAGCTCCTGGAGTTCCTGGCCCGGCAGAATGAACCTGTTTCGGTGAGCGAACTGAAGAAGCATCTAAACTGCCCTCCATCCTCTATCAAGGCCCTCGAGAGACAAGAGCTTGTATCTGTGGAACGCATCAGGACAAGACGTGACCCCCTGTCCCGTCTCAGCATGCCCTCTTATATGGCTCCTATACTGACTACCTCTCAACAGGCCGCCTGCGATGCCATCCACAACGTCATTTTCAGCAGGAGACGAGAATCCGGCGAGGCGCCGGTTCTCCTCCTGTTCGGCGTTACAGGTAGCGGCAAGACCGAGGTCTACCTGCAGACGCTTGCCAGGATTGTTGCTGCGGGCAAGCGAGGGATCTTCCTTGTCCCGGAGATAGCCCTCACCAGGCAAACGGTGGAACGACTCGCCAGTCGCTTCCCCGGACGCGTAGCCGTATTCCACAGCGGTCTTTCTCCGGGGGAACAGCTGGACGAATGGCAGAGGATAGCGGAAGGTGACTGCGATGTCGTCATCGGGGCCAGGAGCGCCCTGTTTGCCCCCCTGCCCGACCTCGGTCTGATCATCATAGACGAAGAACACGAGTGGACGTACAAACAAGAGGACAAATCGCCACGTTATCACGCCCGGGAAACGGCCATCAGGCTGGCCCAACTCAGCGATGCCGCTGTGATCCTGGGCAGCGCCACTCCGGATGTCGGTACTTTTCATAAGGCGCAGCAGGGCGAGTATCAACTGGTAGAGATGAAGGAAAGGATCACCCCGCGCGGCTATGCGCCTCTTCCCGAGGTAAGCATCGTGGATCTGAGAGAGGAACTCAAAGCAGGCACCACGGGCTCGTTGAGCCGTGCACTGTTAGCTGCGATGAGAGAAACGCTGGCTAATAGAGAGCAGGCGATACTCTTCCTCAACCGTCGCGGCACCGCCACCTTTGTCCGATGTCGTAACTGTGGCTTTGTCTTCCGCTGCCCCCGCTGCTCGATCGCCCTCACCTATCATTCGGCGGATAAGAAACTGGTCTGCCATCGCTGCCGCTACTCGATTCCGCTAACTCAGACATGCCCTCAATGCTTTCGGCGGCATGTCAGATTCCTGGGCATAGGCACCCAGCGAGTGGAAGAGGAGGTAGGTCGGTTCTTCCCCGAGGCGAGACTGCTGCGCTGGGATAGAGACATGATCACCACACGATACTCTCACGAAGAATTGCTGAAGGATTTTCGTGACCACAAGGCAGATGTGCTTATCGGCACGCAGATGATAGCCAAGGGTCTGGACTTGCCTAAAGTAACTCTTGCCGGCATGATCAGTGCCGATACAGGACTGAATTTCCCGGATTTCCGCAGCGGCGAGCACACTTTTCAGCTGCTGTGCCAGGTAGCCGGCAGGGCCGGTCGCGGCGCGAATGCAGGAAGGGTTATCATCCAGACTTACTCCCCCGACAACTACACCGTACAGGCCGCCGCAGGACATGACTATCCGGGGTTCTATGACAAGGAAGTAGCATACAGGCGCCGTTACAATTATCCGCCCTTCACTCGCTTGATCCGCCTGTTATATAGCCATACCAACGAGGGTCTGTGTCGCCGCGAGGCAGAGAGGCTGCACCGTCTGCTTCTCGACGAAGGAGCAGGGGGTAGTAGCGCAGAATTCAGTATCATCGGTCCTGTACCCGCCTTTGCCTTCCGCAGCAGAGGCAGATATCGCTGGCAACTATTCCTGCGAGGCCCTGATCCGGCTCGGGTCTTATCCCGGATCGCTCTCCCCCAGGGATGGATAGTAGATGTCGACCCCGTGGGTATGGTGTGACCGAGAAGGGCAGGCGGCTCCGGGAATTACCCGGGCTTGGCAACATTGATCGTAAATAGTATCATTCGCCCATGGCCGTACATCAGACCACTCTGATATTCGAGTGCCCTGGTAGCGCCTCACTACCTCCGCGTCTGATGCGACCTGTAGTTGTTGGTTGTGCAAATCGCTTGTCCGGTCTAGACTCGGACAAACCGACTATCATGAAACGTAAAAGGGGGTGAACAATGTCCGATAGAGCGAGTCAGATCATACAGACAGTAGGTGTGACGATCTTAGGAGTCGCCCTGACGCTGATGGGGTACTTCAGCAGATCTCCCGGGTTCATGGACAATATCTGGTGGATCCCGCTCAGTCTGGGAATACTGCTGATAGTAATGGGGCTTGCCGGTATTTGGTTCTACTCCAGCCAGCCGGACAAGCTCCCCTGCCCTTATTGCGGCGAGCAGACGATACCGAAGCGGCAAGGATTCAGAGACCATCTGTATCTGTCGCGGTCGGAGGAAGACCAGCCAGAGACAAAGGCCGACGACGAATGACTAGAGAGGCCAGATAACGGGAATCAGCACGATACTGATCACGAAGAAGATTATGTTCAGGGGCAACCCGACCCTGAAGAAGTCGGTGAATCGGTACCCGCCGGGCGCATAGATCATCGTATTCGTCTGATAGCCGATCGGAGTGGTGAAGCTGGTCGAGGCGGCGAAGGTGATCGCCACCAGGAAAGGGCGGGGGTCGATATTCGCGGCAATGGCCGCAGTGAAAGCGACAGGTGCAAGTACTGCAGCGGCGGCATGGTTAGACATGAACTCGGTCAAGACAGCGGTCAGAACATAAGTCAGCGCCAAGAGTATCACCGGATCTCCTCCCGCTATCGGCTCCAGCAAGTTGCTCACCATCCACGCCGCGGTACCGCTCTGTTCCAGTGCCAGTCCAAGCGGCAACATTCCACCGAGCAGGAATATTATCTTCCAGTCGATGGCTCCGTATGCTTCTTCTACAGTCAGGCACCTGGTGACGACCATGGCCACCGCGCCGATGATCGCCGCCAGCATGATGGGCAGAACGCTCAGCGTGCTCAGCAACACCACGAGCACAAGCGCCGCCACGGCCATTATTGCCCGGTCCCTGCGCACATATAGTTCCGTCAGCTCATTGGTGACGATCGCGTTGGGAGAATTCATTATAGGGACAAGGTCGTCCTTGTGCCCCAGGAGAAGGATGGTATCATTCTCTTTCAGCCTGATATCAGCCAGCGACTCGCGCATGGTCTGATTACGCCGCTGTATGGCCAGGATACTCAGTTTGTGGCGATGGAAGAAGGTCGCCTTCTCGATGGGGCGGCCGATCAAATTCGAACCCGGCGGTATCACTACCTCTATCAGCTTCATATCATGAGAACTGAGTTCCTCATCCTTCACCCGTGCCTCTTTGATGATCTTGAGCCCGTAGCGGGACTCCATCTGCATGATAAGTTCTATGTGCCCATGCAATAGTAAGACGTCACCTGCTTTGATAACCGTGCGAGCCGGGCGGGACACCGCCTTTTCGTTGCGCAGCAGATTAGCAAGTTCCATCTGTGTCTCCTCTTCCAGTTTGCCCTTCTCCCAGGTCTTGCCTATAAGAGGCGACTGTTCTTGCACCTCTGCCTGCGCCAGGTAGTCGGCAAGTCGGAAGCGGTCAACCTGTTCTTCTTCAGCCTTACGCACAGGAAGCAGGATTCTCCCCACTGTTGCCAGATAGAGCATTCCGGCACCTGTCATGGCCAACCCGAGGGGCAGAAACTCGAAAAAGGCGAACGGCTCCAGTCCCCGCTCTACACCGATGGAGTTAACTATGAGATTGGTGGAGGTGCCGATCAGGGTGCACACACCCCCGAACTGGCTGGCGAAAGAGAGAGGCATGAGCACTCGGGACGGGGCCGTCTTGCGGCTGCGCGCCAGTACCATGGATACCGGTATGAATATGGCAACTATGGCGGTGTTGATGAGGAAGGCTGAGAGCACGGCCGCCGTCAGGGCCACAACCAGTATCAGGCGCATCTCGGCCTTGCCTGCCAGACGGTCAATATGACGGGCGGCCCATTCCACCAGCCCGGTTCGTACCAATCCATCGCTTATAATGAACATGGCTGCGATGGTGATGGTAGCCTGGCTTGTGAAGCCGGAAACCGTTTGCTCAGGAGTAATAAGGCCGAAAACAAAGAGAGCCACCAGAACGCAGATGGCGACGCCATCGATACGGAACCTGTCCCAGATGAAAAACGCCATCGCAGCCAGGACGATGACACCTGCGAGTATCATGTTGATATCAGGCATGGATACTATTATACCGTCCGGTGGCAGCAGTTTGACTGCTAGCGATGCTCACCGCCGTCGGAAAATCATTGCAGCAGGCAAAGTGCGCCGGGTTGGGGATAGCGCTGCAACCTGATAAGATAAGGGGAAGGTGAGGTATCGGGCCGGGTTGACATTCAGATCAACACAAACCGAGCGAGAAAGTCGGCCTTAACCATCAAGGAGGGCACAATGTTCGAGAAGATTCTGGTTTGTCTGGACGGCTCCAAATTGGCGGAGCAAATTCTGCCCTATGCTACGGAGCAGGCACTGAAATTCGGCAGCAAGGTCACACTCCTGCAGGTGATGAGTGTGCCGAGCAGTATAGCCATGGCATCGGTAGCCGGCGCTCTCCCTCAGACGGGCGATGTCGTAGAAGAAGAGGTCAAGCGGAGGGAAGACGAGATCAGAACCTATCTAGACGGAGTCGCAAAACCCATGATCAAACAGGGTATAGATGTTGAGTCTGTCCAGCTGGGACCGTCACAACCGGCCGAAGCCATTGTGCAGTATGCTCAGGACAACTCGTTCAACCTGATCTGTATCGCCACTCATGGACACAGCGGGCTGGGACGTGCTGTCTTCGGCAGCGTCGCCGACTATGTTCTAAGGCAATCGGGTCTGCCCATCATGGTGATAAAACCGGAGGAGGCTGAATCCTAGCGCGAGTCTGGCAACAGTGAGATTTGTCCTCACTCGGAGTAATCGCTACCGGGTTAACCCTGACCTCAGCCTTCGCCATCCCATCCATAGTGAGACCGCCATAGGAGACCTTCTACAGGCACTGGGGTGGAAGAGACGAAGGAAGACTGTCGAGCCAGGGTGATACAGCCATGGTGAACCGGACCACACAGGTCACCTCTCGGACTGTGCGAAGTCAGGCGGCAGCGCATCCTCGGGTAGAGAAGCTTCTACCTGGGCTAAGGCTTCAGCCCCGATTGCGGCAGCGGCATCCAGAGCTCCCTTGGCTACATATACTGCGGCCTCCTCCTCACGTAAGCCGGCTTGTTCCGCCACTTTTCTGCCCGCCTCCACAGCCCTGGCAGCAGCCTGGGCATAGTCGGCTCCGATCTCTCTAGCTCCCTGCACTACACCGTAGCCGGCACCGCGCAGAGCATCCCCGGCGTCCATCTGGGTCCGCCCGAAGCTTCGTGCAATGCCGAGCACAGCCGACTGAGCCAGACGTCCAACGTCCATATCCGTTTCCTCCTTAGCGAGCATTGCTCCTCTTGCCGTCTGCCTGGCCACCTCACTGCTGTGAATCTCCATACCCTCAGTCGCGCCCGACACACCGGTCAACGCCTTTTCCAGGGCCTTGGCTATCTTGACCATCCTCCGCTGCCCTCTCACCGCCGCTATCGTAGTGGCTTTGGCCATATCGGCAAGCTGATATGCTGTCACGCCCAGGGCCACGTCCAGCCCCGGTATGGGAACACGCCTGAGAATGCCGTAGGGGAACTGGCTCAAGAAGCTCAGGCCGGGAACTGAACTCATAGGCCGCACGGCATCCCGCATGGGAGCGAGCAGTGCGTCCATGACTATCTCGCGGCTTGTCTCGCCGTCTTCACGCAGTGAGACGAGCATACTCACGGTGAACAGGCCCAGGATGAAGGTGATGCAGAAAAGGAAATCGAAGCCCACAATGTTAAAGGTCGGAAGCTCGATAGCCCGAATAGGATCGACCCAGGAGAAGACGAGACTGAGCTGTCGGTCGCTGAAGAAGTCTCCCAGGTAGCCACCCAGCAGAGGTCCCAGCCCGGCGCCCATACTGGTGGCAAGGCCGGCCGCGGCCAGATAGGCCGTGCCCTTGCCATGGGGAGCAAGTTTCAATCCTATCGTGCCGGTGGTGAAGCCGGCGCCACCCGCTGCAATGCCGGCGAAAACGTGGAGCCCCACCAGCAAAGGGATGGTCAGTGAGTGGCGCTCCGGCATTGTTGTGAAGGTCCAACCCAGGACCACCAGCAGATACAGAGAAGCAGACAAAGAGAGAACTGCCTTCATGCCGAACCGGTCGGCGAGAGGGCCCCAAAAGCGAAGAAAAAGGATGTTCGCAGCCTGACTCAGGATGCTCAGCCCGATCACCATCGGCAGAGGCAAGCCCAGCCGCACCAGCATATAGACGGCGAAGAAGGGAATAGACATGTTCAGAGCCAGCCCCCACAGGAACAAGAACGCAAGGAGAAGCCGGTAGTTGGCATCCCGGAAGGGAGGAGCGATAGTGGACAGAAGCGATGGCTTAGGTCCGGGGGCCTGTTGCATCAGCGGCTCCGGCACCTTACTTATGAATACGGGACCGGGCAGGCCGAGAAAGATTGCGCCGAAGGCCAGCAGAATAGTGAATCCCAGAGCCTCTCTGCCCGGGATAAAAACTCCCCAGTAGTTAATGAAGAACGCCGCCAGCAGACCAAAAGTCATGGCTGCCAGGTTGGCCCACATCTGGCGGCGGGCAAAGAACCTGCCCAGGATCTGCTGAGGTACGAGGTCTCTCATCCAGCCGTTCCAGGCGCAGTTCGTGATAGCGACGAATACGCCGCGAATCGCCATTGTGATCAGAAGCATGGACACTGCGGCGCTGCTGGGCACGTCAAGGAAGAGAGGGATCAGCGCGATGACCAGCCACGACAACTGCGCGGGAATCCAGGCGAACACTGCGATGGCCTTGCGGCGCCTGATTCGCTCCACCAGGGGTATGGCCAGTATCTGGATGGGCTGAGTGAGAAAGGGAACCGCAGCCAGTATCCCGATCTGAAAGTTGCTGAAGCCCAATACCAGGGCATAGGCAGCGAGAACGCCGCTGGTAGTTATGCTGAACAACCCCATGGCGACCACCGCTTCCCAGGTGATCCAGCGTAATCCGCTGGCTATATCCTGGTCGGATATGGTGGGCTTGGGGGCGAGGCTCTGTCTAAGTCCCATCTCTGGCCAGAATGCCCACTAGGCTCAAGGACACCCCGATAAAAGCATGACTACCGATGACATAACAGCTCTTACCCATGACGATCTGCTCTCAACCCAGAATAATAGCAAGTTAGTCGGCATTTGGCACGATATCCAAGCATGGGCAGGTTAGGAAATGCCAACACATGGAAGGATGCGAAACTGGCTTCCTGCGCAGAATTGATGAACCTCTGCCCGGTACTCTCCGAGGTGCGCGTGAGAGGATTGGTAAACTAAATTCATCTTGACATGGGTAGAACGTACCAGTACAATGGTACTGGGAAGCGACGAACCTTTGCCTGGGATTGGTCACTGGGGGCAGGGCGGAGCTAATAGTGAAACCGACCCGTAGAGGGTCGGTTTTTCGTTCCCGCAACAGAAGGGGCGAAGTGTTATGAATACGAAGATGCTGCTGTCGTTCTTCGCCGGGGTCGGGCTGACTCTGGCTGTTGTCCTGTTCATGGTCCTCGCCACTCCCTACGCAAGAGCGCAGGAGAGCATCGTGGGACTCGATACGACGGACGGCACCGGCGCATCTCCTCTGTGGGATCTTCCCAACCTCTTCGGACGGGTGCGGTCGGAGATTCAGTGCCAGAACACGGCACAGTTCTATGACAAGTTGATCGCGGCCTACAGCCTCCCCGAGGCCATCGACATTGAGTCTCTTGATGAATCCACGGACTGGCAGACACTGCTTCCCGACATCAACGGGATACAGCGGACGGCTTTGACTCTGCCGCTCTACGAAGCAGGGAAGAACATCAAGGACGAAGGTCTCCAGGAGTTCTACTACAGTTTCTTGCAGGAAGCCGGATTGTTGACTAACGCGCAGGATGGCTGAGCCCGGTCCAGCGCCCGGCCAACCGGATATCATCCTTGCGTATCTTTTTCAGGCCCTATTCTAGCGGGAGTGTAAGCTCATCCGGCAGGACTATCGTATCTCTTCCACCTTCAGCATGTTGGTAGAGCCGGTTACCCCGATAGGAATACCGCCGGTAATCACTATAAGGTCGCCCGGCCTGGCCAATCCCAGTTCCCCGGCGAGCCTGGCTCCTGTGGCGAACAACTCGTCCACCGACGAGGGTGCGTCTGTTTGAAAAGGGTAAACCCCCCAGCGCAGCATCAACCTCTCCAGGACAACCGGGTCGGGAGTAAGCGCCAGGATGGGTACTCTCGGGCGGTATTTCGACACCCGTCCGGTTGTGCTTCCAGACTGCGTAAAGGCCACCAGGGCCACGGCTCCAAGAACATGAGCGGTATAACATGCGCTGTAGCTGATGAGTTCATCGGTCTTCTGCTCCAGCCATTTGCCCCTCTCCAGCAATAGCTCCTCATAGGGCAGCGTTCCTTCCGCCTCCCGGACAACCCTGGCCATCATCCTGACTGCCTGCACGGGGTATTTCCCGACGGATGTCTCGGCCGATAGCATTACGGCATCCGTGCCGTCGAATACGGCATTGGCGACATCGGTGACCTCGGCCCTTGTCGGCCGCGGCGCACTGATCATGGACTCGAGCATCTGCGTGGCAGTGATCACCGGCTTGCCTGCCTGATTGCATTTCCTGATAATCTTCTTCTGTACCAGCGGGACTTTCTCCAGAGGGATGTCAACTCCCAGGTCTCCCCGGGCCACCATTATGCCCTCGCTGGCGGCCAGTATACCGTCGAACTTGCTGACCGCCACCCCCCTCTCTATCTTGGCAATGATAGGTATGTTGGCTCCTGCTTCGTGCAGGAGGGCCTTTACACCGGCTATGTCATCAGCGCTCCTCACGAAAGAGAGGGCCAGGAAATCGGGCTGCTGCCCGACGGCAAAGGAAATGCTTTCCCGCAAAGCATCGGTGATAAAAGGTCCGGAGGTACGCATACCGGGGACTACCAGCCCGCGCCCCTCTGTGAGTGTCCCCCCGACCATCACCCTGCACCTCACGTCTGCATCCTGTCTCTCAAGCACCTTGAGTTGTATAGCTCCGTCATCGAGCAACACGGTGTCCCCCACCCTTATGTCCTGCGGAAGGTTCGGAGGATTGACCGGTATTACTTCACCATCGCCTTCGATTTGTCTCGTGCTGAGGACGACCCG
This sequence comes from Dehalococcoidia bacterium, assembly GCA_003567655.1. GTDB lineage: Bacteria > Chloroflexota > Dehalococcoidia > GIF9 > AB-539-J10 > RBG-13-51-36. Next base: position 11,981 of record PWZA01000163.1, on the reverse strand, counting down.
GGAGCCTTTCCTGAGCTTGACATGGCCGTCCTTCAGCTTGCCGGTACGATACTTCGGCCCGGGCAAATCCATCAGTATGGCGACAGGGGTGGCGAGGCGGCGGGATAGCCTCCTTATCCTCTGGACATAGAGACCGTGTTCCCTGCATGTGCCATGTGACAGGTTAAGCCGGGCCACGTTCATGCCACCCCTGATCAGTTGTCCTATCACCTCACCGGAACCGGTCGCCGGACCGATGGTGCAGACTATCTTCGTGCGCCTTTCAAAGATCTTTGATCGTTTCATATCACTGCCCGGGCCTGCAGGGACATGCCCCTTCAGTACTCCCGGTACCAACCCTCGTCGACCTGGGCAACCCGTCCTTCGTCCGCCCCCAGCCTGGAGTACCACGGTTTGCCCAGCCGACCGGCCATCTCGGCCAGTTCCTTCAACCTTGTAGCGGCCGTACTCTCAAAAAAGCTCAGCCTCTCTTCCCGGGAGGAAATCCGGGCGCCTTCCTGCCACAGGGCACGTCCCGCCAGAAAGCCGCAAGCACCCGCCCTGCAGGCTAACTCCGCTTGCTTCTTAAATGAATCGAAGTCGACTCCGGCACTGAGCAAAACCCAGGGCAGCCGTGATGCCCGGTCGAGATCCCGGCATAGCTCGAGCAGCCTGTCCTCATCCTGCTCGAACTTGATATCGGCCGGAAACTCCGCCTTCAACACGTCAACGGGCAGGGCAGTCATCAAGCGAGCGGTCTCGATCACAAGATCAGGCTTCATCGCGGCGAACTCCTTCAAGGAGGCTTCATCCTTCGCGGAGGGATAGCTCAGCGGTTCGACCAGGAGGGCTATATCCTCTTCAATGCACTGATCGGCCAGCCTTGCCACCAGGTCAAACTGCTTTGACGCGACGTCCTTCAGATCGGGCCTGAAGTAGATCAGAAGCTTGACCGCCGAAGCTCCCATCCTCTTGGCCTTGCTTACGCTCCAGCCGGGCAGGAGTTCAGTAACCCTGGCTGCACCGTCCCCGGTATAGCCTGACTTCTCCATGCTAACCAGTAGCCCCTTTGAGCCCGGTACGAGACCGGCAGCTATAGCCTGCGCGGCGCCGTATTCGGGGTCGAGCAGTAGGGCACTGGCATACGGCGCCACCGCGCGACAGAGGTCAAGCTTGAAATCAACCATGGACCGGTAACTGACGGCATCAGGGTCGTTCTCGTTCAAGGACCGTTTGAGAGCTCCCCTGTGATCGATGGCACACATCGTCATCATCCCCCGGGCATCAGCCAGTTGCTGGAGACCTCTCAGCTTACCTATAGATATACTCATTGCATCACCTCCTCGCATTTTCATCATCCATTATCACTCGCAGAGAAGCATTCTCATCGCCACAAGCTCATCATTCAGTTGCTTCCCCTTCTTCCAGGTATCTCGCAGCGGAGTATAGGCTGTCTTCCAGTTGATCTCACCCACCATATATCCGGTCTTGCCCGCCGCCAGTGCCTGTACAGCCGCCACTCCCAGCTTGCCGGCAAGCACCCGATCACGAGCCGTCGGAGAACCTCCGCGCTGCAGATGCCCCAGGACACATACCCGTGAGTCGAACCCCACCCTGTCCCTCACTTCCCGTGCTATGCGAAAGCTATCGCCCGGCCGACCGCTTTCCGCGACCACCACTATGGCACTCCTCTTCTCCCCCCTGAAGCTTCTTTCCAGGTGTTCACACAGCTTGTCGATGCTGAAAGGAATCTCAGGAATGAGCAACTCCTCCGCCCCACCCGCCATCCCGCTCTCAAGTGCGATGAAACCGGTGTGACGTCCCATCACTTCCACGAAGAACAAACGCTCATGAGACAGTGCGGTGTCACGGATACGATCGATGGCCTCCAGAGCACAATTCACGGCGGAGTCAAATCCTATCGTGTAATCGGTGCCGTAGATATCATTGTCTATCGTCCCGGGTACGCCGATAACGCCCACGCCGGATTCCTGCGATAGCTCCGTTGCACCGCGGAAAGTGCCTTCTCCGCCTATGAGAATCAGACCCTCGATACGGCTTTTCTCCAGGTTTCTTATGGCCCTGGCCCTGCCCTCACTGTCCATGAACTCGGGCGAGCGGGCTGTACCCAGTATTGTCCCTCCCTGGTGGATGATATTAGCCACCGCTTTCCTGTCCAGCGGCTCTATTTCATCCCGGATCAGCCCGGCATAACCACGTCTGATGCCGAGTATCTCTATCTCCTGCGCCCGAGCGGCCCGCACAGCCGCCCGTATACAGGCATTCATCCCCGGGGCATCGCCCCCGCTGGTCAATATGCCGATCCTTTTCATACAGTCCTCCTCAAGCCGGATCTACCCCTCCATGCCATACAGCAACAGTCTCAAGCCTGTAGCTCGAGTTCCATTCTCAGCAGAGTTGCCCCTTCACCTCCATCAGTGCATAGGCTGCAGCGCCAAGCACGCCCGAGTTGGCACCCAGTTCAGCGTAGGCAAAGCGCACTGCCCTGAAGGACTCCCCGTATGCTCTTTCTCGAGCCACCTCGAAGGCCGGCCCGAAAAGCATATCACCGATATTCGACAGGCCACCACCGATCACTATCAACTCCGGGTTGAATATGTTGACCAGGTTGGCCAGTCCGACACCCGCGTAGTAGCCGGAGCGGGCAATCAGCTCCTTCGCCAGGGCATCACCCTGCACGGCTGCCTTGTGAACCACCTCCGCCGTGACCTCCTCCACGTCGCCTGAGGCATAACTGAGGATGTCGGTGCGTGCTCCTTCCTGGATCCGGTCCCTCGCCTCACCGGCCAGGGCTGTCCCCGAGGCCAGCGTTTCCCAGCAGCCCCTGTTTCCACAGTTGCACAGCGGGCCGTCATCAACGATGGTCATATGCCCCACCTCGCCGGCGGCGCCGATAGCACCGCCGTAAATCCTGCCGTCAATGACAATGCCTCCACCGATGCCCGTGCTGAAGGTTATATAGATGAAGTCACGGACTCCACGGGCGGCGCCAAAACAAAGCTCGCCCAGGGCGGCAGCATTGGCGTCGTTGGCAAGGAACGTTCTCTTGCCCATCCTTTCCTGCACGATATCCCGTAGCGGAACATCGTGCCACCCCGGTAGATGCGGCGAAATGAACAGTATTCCCGTGTCAGGATTGGACAGACCGGGAGCCCCCACGCCTATGGCGCTAAGGCCGGCCACCTCAACCCCGGCCTGCCCCAGGGCACGATGAGCTGACTCGAGTATAGACCGGATAACTGCATCGTGACCTTCGCCAGCCGGCGTCGTGACCTGGTCCGACGACAGCATCTTGCCCCGTGCGGTAGTCACCGCCGTGAGGATCTTGCTCCCGCCCAGGTCGATGCCGAGAGCCAGGCCGTCGCAGTAGTTAGACAATCCCTGATTACGGCTATCATCCTCAGTCATGAGCAATCACCTCTTTCGAGTCCGGCATGCTTTCAAGAAGCCAGGGGCTTTCCGGCATGGATTGTCCTAAGGGGTTTTCTTCCAGCCTCATTCCCCTATCAAACGGAACCTGCGATCCTGGATACTTTCATCAGTCTCGCCGCTTGCCTGCCGGCCCTCGTCTACCGACCGCGATCTTCGCGTAAGTGTGCCGCTATTCTATAACAGAGCATGCAATTTAGAAAAGAAGGCAGTAAAGAACTGCAACCGCCAGGCTTATCCGATCGCACCTTGTGCCCCTGACAGGGCAGTGAGTGTTAAAATAGGCTGAAGTCCTGCAGAGCCGGGCTCCCGCCCGGGACGACCGCAGGCATTTGATATGAGGAGGTGAACCAATGATAGAGGGCAAGATAGTCTATTTCGAGAAGGAAGGCGCAGCCAACACAGACGAGGTGCTACGTATATGCAAGGCAACGGCAGATGAACTGGGTATCAACACCATCCTCGTCGCGTCCACAGAGGGCACAACCGCGCTGAAAGCGGCCGCTGTATTCGGCGGCAAGAGGGTGGTTGCCGTCACCCACCACGTGGGGTTCAGGGAGCCGGACGTCTTCGAGTGGAGTGAGGAGAACATAAAGAGGTTTGACGAAACGGGCGGCGTCCGTCTCACCACCAGTCATGCCTTCTATGGGCTGAGCAGGGCTGTCAAGCAGAAGTGGAATACCTACGCCTTCGAAGAGATGGTCACCAACACCCTAAGGCTATTCGGAGAGGGAATGAAGGTGGTATGCGAGATAGCCATGATGGCTGCTGATGCCGGCCTGGTCCGCACCGACGAGGAGGTTATATGTATTGGAGGAACGGGCAGGGGCGCCGACACCGCCGTGGTCCTGCGCCCGGTCAACCTGCGCGACTTCTTCGACCTCAAGATAAGGGAGATCCTGTGCAAGCCGCACTTCTAGGCTGGAGCGGGCAGCCCGGGGCACCCGTGACAGGGCAGGCCTGCCCTCGAGAGCCACGATCGGCATGCCTCCTGCGGTACATCATTATGTCAACTGCAGTCATTGATTATTGCCCTGGTTGATAGTATACTTTCACAACATTCATGGCGGGAGGTGTTTCATGAAGCTATCTTGTCTCCAGGAGAACCTTAATCGTGGACTCAACATCGTAGGAAGAGCCGTAGCGGCCAGGTCTACGTTACCCATTACCCAGAATATCCTCATATCCGCTGAGGAGTCGCGTCTCAAACTGGCAGCCACCAATCTGGAGATGGCGACCACCTGCTGGGTTGGCGCCAAAGTGAAGAAAGAGGGCAGCATAACGGTGCCTGCCCGCTTGCTCATCGACTTCGTTAGCTCGCTGCCCAATGACCTCATCGAGATCAACCTTCCCGCTGGCAGCCGCAGCCTGGAGCTCAAGTGCGGGCATTTTCAGGCACGTATCAACGGCATCGATGCCGCGGACTTCCCTCCTATCCCCGAGATAGGCGATGGCCCGACCACCTCCATCGCAGCACCCAGCCTCAAGGAAGGAATTGCCCACGTCGCCTTTGCCGCCGCCACAGAGGAATCGAGGCCCGTGTTGACCGGTATCAACACCGAATTCGATGGCGACCAGCTCAACCTGGTAGCCGCCGATGGCTTCAGACTGGCAGTGCACAAGACAACTCTCGGCTCACCGGTCAAAGAGAAGCTCACGGTGATCATACCTGCCAGGGTACTCAACGAGTTGAACCGTCTTATCGGCGATCAGGAAGAACCGGTGGAGATCACGGTCAACGCCCAGAAGAGCCAGATACTCTTCCGCCTCAAGGATGCCCAGCTGGTTTCCCAGCTTCTTCAGGGCTCCTTCCCCAACTACTCGCAGGTCATCCCGGAGAGCTACACTACACGGGCTGTCGTGGACATCGCGGAGTTCATGCGCGTAGCCAAGATATCGTCCGTATTCGCCCGCGATGCCAGCGGCATAGTCAGGCTGGTCATCACTCCGGGTGCTGAACTCACGCCCGGCAAGGTAACCGTCTCCGCTCAGGCAGAGGAAGTCGGCGACAACGTCGGTGAAATCGACGCCCTTATCGATGGGGAGGAGGCGAAGATCGCCTTCAACGTCAAATACCTGTCCGACGTCCTTTCTGTTCTGGAGCAGTCCCAGGTCGCCCTCGAGGTCACCACCCCCTCCAGCCCCGGCACGCTCCGCCCCATAGGCGTGGACAACTACGTCCACGTGATCATGCCGATGTTTGTCCAGTGGTGAGAAGCTCCGGGTAGCGGCACATGCAGATTGGGTCGAGCAGGAAGGCCATGGAGACAGCAGTACCGCTGTCTTCATCTACCGCTCATAGTATATAGTATGGTGTAGACGCCGGTATGCTCTTATGATTGCCGGTGCACAATACCCGGGAATGCTCAGGGAAACAGAGGCCGCAAATCACCTTGGCTCTCTGAGGCTGTGGCTGAACTCAACCTTTCCCACGCTGACAAATATGACGGCGAGTACACCAAAGATCCCCCAGGGACCAATGAGTGCACCTATGGATCCGGCGAGCGCCAGTCCCCATAACCTTCTTCTCAAGGCACAGACACCACCCATTATGGCGATTGACGCCGATACGATTAAGGGAATGGCAAAGGTACTCCACTCCCATGTTACTCCGAATCCGAAGAACCCTCCTATCGTGCTGCCGAACACAACAACTGTCATGACGAAAACCAGGGTAAGGGTTCCGCCAATGATGCAGAGTATGCCTGCCACAGTGGGCATCCACTTCCTGTCCATATCCGACTCCTGCTTTCTGTCTGTCAAAATCAAGATATCATGAGAAGTTCTGGCTGTCAAACCCGTAGGTCACTGGCTCATAATTCCATAATCCCCCGTGCCTCGCCTAGCCTGGGTATGACGCTTCGGTGGCTCGGATCAAGCCACGACCGGTACTCTTCGCCCTATCATCGATCGTGTGCCGCGTTGACGATCTTAATGATCCGGCGAGCCGTCTTGTCTCGTTTGCCAGTCAGATCTGGAGACCTAACAGACAGGAACAGTTCTCTCGGTGGTAGCAGATGGACGAAAGCTCTAAACAAATCATCTCGTTACACTCGATGGATGGTACACCGGCCTACACAAACCAGGAGTGAATGAGTGTCGCAACCAGAAGCAGTACCAGAAATACAAGGGAAAGCACAGTTCCCAGCACCAGGTCATTGCAGTATTCCTCGATCATGGGTGTGAATGTCCGTCTGGCAGATCGGTCGATGTGTTCTTTCTCTTTCTTGAGAGTATGGATCAGAGATGTCCTTGTTTGCTCGAAGAACCTCTCGCCGGCAAGACATATATGTAAAAGGCTCTGAGCACTCTGCCTATACCAACGGTCAACGCTCAACCATGATGGCAGGTCAAAGTGAAAGGGGTCATAGTTCCTGTCTTTAGTCCCGGAACGATTCCATGCTATTACTGCAGTGAAGGCACCGGCCCCCAAAGACAACGGCAATAGAATATCCTTGATGTAGTACCACGAGTAGACCTGAAGACCACCTATGTATGCTACTCCGTGAGGATCAAGCCCATTGAACATCTCCAGCACAGGGATTATCAAATGCCGCAATGTGAACCCGGGCGCCAAGCCCATGACTAAGACACCTGCAGCCAGCACACCGGCACCGCCAAGCATCCAACCAGGGGCTTCCTTAGCCTTATGCATACGGAGGCGTGCTTCATTCAAAGGCGAGCGGAAGAACGCGTAGTAGCTCATCTTAAGACAGTACAGAATGGTACCTGCAGAGATAACAACGAAGAGAATGTCCGCTGCTCGCATCCAGGCGATATGGTAAAGGCCGCCCCCGCCAGCTAGATGGTTGGCCTCCACTATGCTATGGTGTAGCATAGACTTAGACACGAAGCCGTTGAACAGCGGAATCCCCATAAGGCCCAGAGCAGCAGTGCACCATATCACGGTAGTTAGAGGCATTCTGCGCCAGAGGCCGCCGAGAGCAAACATGTTGCGCTCATGAGTGCAGTAGACAACCGAGCCTGCCACCAGGAACAGACAGCCTTTGAAGAAGGCGTGGTTGATGACATGATACAGACTACCTGCCAGCCCGATAGTACCTTCATCGCCGAGATAGGCCAGACATCCGACTCCGAGAAGTAGAAACCCCATCTGGCTTATGCTGGAGTACGCCAGCGTCCTCTTGATGTCACTTTGCTTTACCGCCAGCACCATACCGACGAACGCAGTTGTCATTGCGATCCCTATCAGGGCAAGCCCCAGTGATCGGATGTCCGGAGGCGGGATATAGAAGAAGCTGGTAACTACCCTGATTATCCCATACGCGCCCGCTTTGATCATTACTCCTGATAGCAGAGCGCTGGCGGGAGAGGGAGCAACGGGATGAGCATCCGGAAGCCATACATGTAGTGGCACCACCCCGGCTTTGACTCCGAAGCCAGCTATCATGCAGGCCAGAGCAAGTGATTTCAAGGGATCAGTCAAGAACTCGCTCCCGGCAGCAGGGATGAAATCAGCGGTACCGGAATAGCTAAGATATAGCAGGATGCCCATAAGCGAGCTGAGTCCACCGATTATGGCCATCCAGATGTACTTGGTGGCGGCTTTATGTGCCATCTGAGTCTCTGAGTGAATTACCAGAAGGTAAGCTGCTAAGCCCATGATTTCAAAGAATATGAAAAGGCTGAAGAAGTCATGTACCATGAACATCCCCAGGATAGCTGCCTCAATAAGCATCATCATGGCAAAGAAGCGTGTACGTTTGTGTTCGTGGTACATGTAGACGTACGAGTGGGCAATGGCTGCCACCCACAATATGCCGGCTACCATGGCAAAGACTGCTCCTAGGGGATCCACCACCAGGGTCAATGAGAACTCGTGGCCGACCTGGATAATCCCCAGATCGGAGTGAAGGGTAGTTCCTCCCATCACTTCAATCCCGCTGGCCAGCACTACAGCGAAGGTTGCTGCCGCGGCTAGAAGAGCCACCAGGTTTCTGCGCTTTTCATTGCGATCGCCAATGGCCGCAATCGCCCCGGCTGCTACAGCCGGGATCAGGATTGCCAATATGGGAAGCGCGGAGGATGAATGCTGTGCGATCTCTACAGTGGCCAAGTCCTGTAACTCCCGCTTGATGGACTGAGTTTGCTGCCGTCAGGGCTAACGCTTCTTTATGCTCACAACCCAATCGCCCGATCCGCCTCGTTCGTACTCCCACTCGAACTGATCCTTATATTGCCCGTCAAGGTGAGCGTATAATGGTCTGGGATCTCGGTCGGTCATAATTCTTAGCGTCTCACCTAGCTTGAGAGTAGTCCAACTGTCAAAGAACCCCTTCTCTTTCACGGCAAACTCACTGTGCAGATCCACACATCTCAAGTCCAGATCACCGCTCCACAATGTCGTCTCCTCTACCCTGATCAAGAACCCCCTGGCTATTGCCAGAACCCCGCCGACTGCACACAGAACCGCTGCCAATGTAATGCCAAGAAGCAGGAACACCATTGCTGTTACCAGACCTATCCCTCCAAGAACAAAGGCCACCCCCCATGCTTTGATTCTGGACAGATTAGCCCCGCAATCAGGACACTCGCCCTGGACACTAAGCATCGCAGGCTGGGGATTCTTCATCTTCCTCTTCGCTTTACACTTCACACAGTATGATTCAGCCATGTTCGTCCTCCCTTAGTTGCCTTTCTTCACGCTCCTGCAGATCACCGGTCGATTTGCACACTCTGACCTTCAGAACTCATACTGACTTACGACCGGCTTGAGGCATGGGCTCTCGCTTTCCGAACCGGACAGGAATCCGGATGACCAAGAAGCACTAGTTCACCCACGGATTTCTATTCCTCCGGTACCCTTGTGGACTGCATAGTAATCACGGGTTCTATGGGCTGTTGGAGTAACACAGGAGGCAGCGTGCATGCCTGCCCTCTGATCTCGTGCCGGGCAAACCCGGCAGACGCTCACAGATCTGAGATGTAGGTCGTGACAAAGGGCAGGGATGTAGACTCCCTTTTCTTCCGCCACCTGCAGAACGATCATGCCCGGACAGCCATTCACCTCCTGTTACCCCCTTCCCGACTCTGGTTATCAGGAGTTGTCTCAGCTTACTACTGCCAAGTATAATGGCCGCCTGGCTGCACGAATAGAAGTGTTCACCCCAAAAGAGATGGGGAAATGACCGCAATTTCCGGCGGCTGACGACTCATTTGGAGGAACAGCGCTTCAGGTTAGAAGTGTGTGACAAGTAATGCAGTCCGCCGGAACCGCCAGGCGATGGTCTCATGCAGTCACTATGCCCTTGCGCAGAGCATATTTGAACAGGTCGAGGCGGTTGTGAATATCCAGCTTTGCCATCAGGTTAGTCTTGTGTCTTTCCACTGTCTTGGGACTGATGACCAGCATCCGGGCTATCTCATTGGTCGAGTGCCCCTCTGCCAGCAACTTCAGTATCTCTCTCTCCCGATCAGTCAGTTGTTCCGACGTGTCATTACTCTTTCCTGCTCTTGCTATCTGTCGATAGTCGTCGACCAAGAGCCTGGCTATGGATGGAGACAGAAAAGAATCGCCGCGGTGCACTGAGCGGATGGCTGAGAGTAGTTCTGAAGCTGCCGCTGCTTTGCTGACAAAACCGCTGGCTCCGGCCTCAATGACAGGTAGCACATACTCCCTGTCTTCATACTGGGTGAGTACTATCACCTTTGTCTGAGGAAACTTCCTGTGAATCCGGCGGGTTGCTTCAAGGCCATCCATAAGGGGCATGACGATATCCATAAGCACTATGTCAGGCGCAAGACTCGCAACCATCTCCAGCGCCTCCCTGCCATTGGTGGCTTCGCCTACTGCCTCTATATCGTCGGTAACAGCGAGCAGGGCGCAAATGCCGTCGCGTACGATGGCGTGATCGTCAGTTACCAGCACTCTCATTCTTGTCATATCTGATGTCTTGCCCTACGGGAATCTTGGCCCAAAGCGTGGTCCCCTCTCCTATCCTGGACTCAATACCGCTGGTGCCGCCAAGGAACCCGATCCTCTCTCGAATACTGAATAGTCCGCGGCCCCGCCCGCTCTCCTCCACATCCGTGAGCTTGGAAACGTCAAACCCCTGCCCGTCGTCGGTCACGTACAGTGAGAACTGGTCCGGCTCGTAGACCAGCGCCACTGAAGCACTCTGCGCCTTGGAATGCTCGACGATGTTCCCGATGGTCCCCTGGATGACCCGAAAGAGGGCCGCCTCCACGTCAGGAGAAAACCGCACCTCGGTTCCTCTGACCTCCGTCGTCACGTTCATTCCCAGGGGCTTAAGTCTGTCCTTGGCATGCTGGCGGACAGCAGCGGCTAGTCCCAGCGTATCCAACGCCACAGGGTGCAGATTAGAGACCACCCTGTTCACCTCCTTCTGCACCTGCACCGTGAGCGCCTGTACCTTCTTCAGCCCGGAGAGTAATCTGCCGCCTTGCTTGCCCGGCCCCGAGGACATCGCTATCAGAGCCTCCAACTGAAGCGCTATCCCGGATAGCGATTGACTGGTCTCATCATGTAGCTCCCGGGCGATTCTCCTCCGTTCCTCCTCCTCTGCTGCCATATTCTGCCTGGCCAGCTTGCGTAGTCTGCCCCGCGCTCTTCTCAGCCGCTCATGCAGTCTCGCCTGCTCGATGGCTATGCCAAGCTGGTCTGCGATGGAATTAAGGAGATGCACGTCTTCCTTGCTGAACAAATGCGGCATGTGGCTTGCAACATTCATCACCCCCAGAACACTGTCTCTTGCCCGGAGGGGGACGCTGATGAATGCTCTGAGGCCTTCTGAGCTTATGAGGTCAAGCCGGGCAGCATCCGCGTCTGATGAAATGTCTTCCAGCAGTGCTGCCCTGTGGCTCTGGGCTACTTTTCCCGCAATCCCCTCGCCGAGCTTGAGTTGCATCTCTTCGGCAAATTCGTCAGATAGACCGTGAGAGACTCGGTAGGATAATGTCTGCCCTGCCTCATCCAGTACCATTATGCCTCCCACGGATCCGTTCATGATGGTGAGCACGTTATCAAGGCCGATCCTGAGAACAGCATCCAGTTCATGCAGGCCGCTGATGGCCGCCGACACCCGACTCAGAGCCGCAAGGTTATGATTACAGTGCCCTTCGCCGTTACTGACCTCACCAACCAGAGCCGACCCGGAACTGGCTGTGTCAGCCTTGTTAACTGTGTTGCGTCTTTTCATTGATGGTCCGCTCACTCAATAGCCTCGGGTTTCTGACGTTCGATGAGGAGGCTCCCGTGTTCTGCCACCACAAACAGTACAGTCCTCTCCATTTAATAAGACTATAAGAAACTATTGCCTTTTTCAAGCTCTTGTGGTGGCTGCACCTGGAACACATTGGGGGGTAGACCTATCCCTAGCTGGTTGGGAAATCGCTTCATAGCTCAACGGCTATCTGGAGAATCAGGTCGTAACCATGATCTGCCGGACGTAACTGCACAATAGGGTGGATTGTTTTCGTCTTCTCCCCGTTCCTCTGGTTTCTTGGTGGGATCGCCTGGCTAAGTTTTCTGGGCGGTGCAGGCGGTTTCATCGCTGCAGTTGTCATAGGTC
>PWZA01000186.1 GCA_003567655.1 Dehalococcoidia bacterium | reverse complement strand
AGTTGTTAACTCACGAAAAACCTAACCGAAGTAATAAGATGTAGCCCGGTTTGGTATCGAACCGAAGGAGGTAGGACCGGGCTATGGAAAGGATGGACATGCACTCAAGGAACGAGTATCTCAGGGTAATGAGGGAGAGGTACTTCAAGGCCAGGGCCAGAAAGGAGAAGGCGCAGCTCTTAGACGAGTACTGCCTTAATACAGGACAATCAAGGAAGTACGTTATCTGGAAGATACACAGGGCAGTTCCCAAGGCGAAGCGAAGGAAGAAGAGGCAGGAGACATATGACGGCAAGGTGAGAGCTGCCCTGGCCAAGATATGGGCGGTCTTCGATTACCCTTGTGGGCAGAGGCTCAAGCCTCTGTTGGAGACAGAGGTGGACAGGCTAAGGGGGTTTGGGGAGATTGCGATAGATGACGAGGTGGCTGTCAAGTTGAAGGTAATGAGTCCGGCAACTATTGATAGAAAGCTCAAGCATGAGAGGGAGTACTTGCAGCTACTGAGAGCAAAAGGGGGACCCAAGCCGGGCTACCTTCTGAAGCAGAAGATTCCCGTCAGGCTTACCGAGTGGGATACATCACAGGTCGGTTACATAGAGGCAGACCTGGTTGTTCATTGTGGCTCATCTGCCCTGGGGGAGTATATCAACACAGTGAGCAGCACAGATGTTTCCTCGGGTTGGTGGGAAGGTGAAGCTATCATGGGGAAGAGTCAGGAGCATAGCTTTTGGGCTTTGAAGGAGATAAGAAAGAGGACTCCCTTTGAATGGAAGGGACTGGACTCGGACAACGGTGGTGAGTTTATCAACCAGGTCTTGTATAAGTATTGCCAGAGAGAAGGGCTTGAATTCACCAGGTCGCGGGCTAACAGGAAGAACGACAATGCTTATATTGAGGAGAAAAACTGGACCCATGTGAGGAAGGTGTTTGGCTATTTGAGGCACGACAGCTATGAGGAGCTAGCTATAATGAACGACCTGTATCGCAACGAATTGAGGCTCTACAAGAACTTCTTCCAGACGGTGATGAAGTTACACAGCAAGGAGAGAATAGGAGGCAAGGTGAAGAGAAGGTATGAGGCGGCCAAGAGCCCCTATCAGAGGCTCATCGAGTCGAACCAGATCCCCGAAAGGCTTAGTGAGGAACTCAATGGAACATACTCGGCCTTGAATCCTGCCCAGTTGAAGAGGAGCATAGATCGCAAGCTAGATGAGCTGTGGAGTGCCTATGAAGAGAAAACGAGAACCCAACACGCTGATCCCCACAAGAAGCAGGTGCCTCGTATGGTTAGAAATTATATGATTCAACAATCGCCGGTTCGGTTAGGTGCTTAAATGATTTGACACGTGCAGAGAAGGACCCGACCAATTTTCAGGTCGAGGACATGGTGAACGATGCGGCGGGTGGAGCCTAGCGGACCCTTCGGGTCGTGGTAGTCTCAGTATAGCGACGGACGTTGAATCTCCACGAGTACAGATAAACGTCGATCTTCCCTTGCTGGATCTGCCTGTCGAAGAACTCCTCAAACGTAGGAAGTACATCGCCGCAGACGATCGCTGCTCTTGTTGTCCGTCCGAGTTCGCTCCTGACTTGTCTGGCGTACTTTGAAACCTGTTGGAAGGCCTCTCTCCCGATGGCCCCCTTCTTTATCTCGACAACGAGTAGGCCAGCGTGGTCTTGCAGGATCAGATCTGCCCTATCGCCTGACTGGAGGACGTGCTGACGTCGGAAGGGTTTGAGCGTCGCGCCCAGCACTTGTGGATTGCTTTGTATGAAGGTCTCGATGTCCTCTTCCATGATCTGCTGCACTTCGCTAGAGGACAAGAAGGTATCCTTGAGAAAACCCTCTTCCTCGCTTGCCTCAATCTTGCTGAGCAGGAGTTCTACATCTGTCTTGCCGAGTCTCACCCACGGCCGGGCAATCGACTTAGGTCTACGAGAGAGTGCGCCTTGGATATCGGGGGTAAGCGGAACAGGATGAGTGAGTGCCCTAGAGTAGATCACGTTTCCGAACACGATAGTATCATACTCACCGGGATGATCGAATGCCAGATGAGGGTTACGATATTTTCGCGCGATTAGCGGATCTTTCTTAGCCTCAGTTGTGAGCATACTTCTTTCAACGCAGAAGTATGCAGTAATGACGTGCTTTCCTTTCATGTTCGTGTGGAAGAACAGGAAATCACCTTTGGCGACGTTGTTAAGCAGCATCCCTCCCCTGATTCTACCGCTGTCGCCGTAGGTATACTCATCCAAGCGCGGGTCATCGTGACCACCGATTTTCCGAGGATCCAAGTAAGGAATAAGATAGCTCGCCATGCTCTGCGACCTCGTTTCGGCACATACCTATGTCATCTGGATGGATTCTAGCACGAAGCGTGGGCCCCAGCAATGGGCTCTGACGGGCCGCTGGAGTATGCTATCCCCCCAGGAGCATAGAGCAGGGCGTTGTCGCTCTAAGGGAGAGGCGTTGTGGAGAACGAGCGGCTCGCGGAATATGGGGACACCATACCAATCAGGTAACTCGGGTCAGGTATTGTGTTCGCACAGAGAGGTGTTTGAGTTCGGTAGTCAGCCTCTGCGTGGGGGGCGTGCCAGCAGGGCAGCAATGGCACATGCTACGGGCAGGGCCAGGAAGACGAGGATGGCGGACGAGTAGCTGCCGGTGAGGTCGAACACCCGGCCGAAGGGCAACGGTCCCAGGGCGGCGAAGACCACCATGCTGGCGGTTGACACCCCCCGTATGCTGCCCAGGTGCTGGCGGCCTTAAGCCGAGCGATCACACATCAGGGTTGGGAACGCCGCCGCAGATGCTCCTGTCATTTTGAGGGAGTCTCGAGCTATCCCGATTCATCGGGAAGAAGGTCAAAGGCCGCTCGCTCCGGCGTTTTGGGTATACAGTACTTGATTTTGCGGGGACTTGTTGGTATGGTGTCATGTGATAGGCGCGGCACTGTTGTGCTCATTATGATAGCGCAACAAGTGGTGTGATCATCAGAACAGGCTGCTGCGAGCAGTGATCTCAAACGGGTTGTGGAAGTATGTTCATAAGTGAGCTGTACATACAAAGGTTCCGTCTTTTCCGAGGTAACACTATAAAGCTCGGCAGATACATCACAGCCATCTCTGGCTTCAACGCTACTGGCAAGTCCACGGTGCTCGGACTGCTCGGTCACTGTGGGGAACTGAAACCAAGCAAAGGGAGACCATTGCTTCATGGTGCCTTTAAGGCCGAACTAGGCGAGATACTGAAATTCTCAGAACCTTATGACGAGAGGATCGCTGACCTCGGGAGGATCACGTTTGCCGATTCGGTGACCCCTGCCCCCTCACAGCTACTGTACAGAGCCTTTTGGCAGAAGTACCGCGGTGGCCGTCGCTATCGGATTATTCCCAAAAGGACTGCCGGATGGGCATCATCAGGGAAGATTGAGTGGCCCACGCTCTATTTGGGTCTAGGCAGGCTATACCCATTAGGCGAGTCTCTGAAGATTGACAAGACTAACCTATCGGCCAAGCTTTCGGAGGAAGGCACCAAGTATATCATCGACAATGCGCGATACGTTCTGAACATAACGGAGGATTCTGATGATTTCACAGTAGCGGCAATCTCTGAGACCAACAAGAAGAAGGTCGTCGGATTCAACACCGCCACGTATGATTATCTGTCCAATTCGGCCGGCCAAGACAATCTGGGCCAGCTGTTGATGTCCATACTATCATTCAGGAAACTCAGAACACGGCTGGGTGCCGATTGGCGTGGAGGCCTCCTCGTTGTTGATGAACTCGACGCAGCTCTGCATCCGTTGGCGCAGAACAAGCTGGTAGATTTCATATACCGTGAGGCAGACGAAATCGGCCTGCAGATCGTCTTCACAACGCACAGTCTGGGACTTCTGGAGCACATATGTACGAAGACCAGGTACAATAGTGATACTGGCATCAACAATTGCGAGTTGGTGACCCTAACTAATGCAAACGGGCCTGTTGAGGTTACTCAGAACCCCTCCTTCGATTCAATACACAAGGAGCTTATGGCCACATACTGCATACCGGCTTCAAGAAGAATATCTGTGTTCTCGGAGGACGGCGAAGCTAGGTTCTTCATTCGAAAGCTGCTCGAAAGCTACTCGGCCAGGTTCAAACTGCTTGAAGTCTCATTTGGGCGGAATGAACTGCTCAAGATGCTGGCCGATGACTTCACCAGCTTCTCTCAGTATATCTACATATTGGATGGAGATCTAACCGATGAGGATATCACAGCATATGTGAAGAAACTAGCACCTAGGAAGGTCGGATGCATCCTGAAACTACCGGGCGGCAAACGACCTGAGCAGGTGATCTGGGAGTACCTTGACCAGCTACCACATGACCATCGATTCCTGCTATGGAGTAGTAGTCGCGACACGGGTTACACCAAGAGAAGCATCATTGAACACGGCCCGTTTTCTGATGACTTCGGCAGGCTTGACAAAGCGAGAGACAAGTTCAAGGAGTGGTTCAAGACGAACGTACAGCTTATCGAAGATGTCTATCCGTTCTGGGTCGACGATAACAAGGAGAGCATCTTGGAGTTCGTCAACGACTTCATCGAAGCCCATAACTGGGTTGCCAAGAGGTCCTTCATTCCGATCATTCGTTCTGAGCCTCAAGAAGGGGAGGTAGCTAGTTGCCGACGACATTATCTCCTCTAAGGTATCCAGGCGGTAAGACTAAGCTCTATGACAAGATCGTTAGTCTTTTGAGAGAGAATGAACTACAGGATGTAGTATATGTGGAACCGTTCTGTGGAGGTTGTGGTCTTGCCGTCAAGCTTCTTCTGTCTGATGACGTCTGTAGGATAATCGTCAACGATATCAACCCTGCCATATATGCATTTTGGTACTGCGTACTCAACAAGACTGACGAACTGTGTTCTCGTATCACTGAATGTAGTGTCACAATTGAGGAAAGAGACAGGCAGGTAAGCATCTTGAGAGATCTGAGAAACCACTCGACTATCGATGTCGCTTTTGCCACGCTTTTTGTCAATCGGACCAGTATCTCCGGGATACTCAGTGCGGGTCCTGTTGGCGGTAGAGAACAAGCGGGGAGAGATAAGCTTGACGCGCGCTTCAGGAAGGCGGTGCTGAAGGACAAGATCGCCGCCATCGCAAATAAGAAGCAGGCAATATCACTCCACAATCTAGATGTCTTTGATTTTATCGGCCAGGTGTTGCCGAGACATGGCTCTGTCCAACTCTTTCTCAACTTTGACCCGCCGTATGTAAAGAAAGGGCAGCGCCTCTATCTAGACGGTTTCTCGCTGGAAGACCACAGTAGGCTCCGCGACCAGATATCTCAGTGCACCCAGCATTGGATCGTGACCTATGATTACAGTCAGAGTATCCTTGATCTGTACTCCTCGTTTAGATATGAACGTATCCAGTTGAACCACAGCGCCGGTACTATGAAGAAGGGTGAGGAGGTCATAATCTACAGCGACACACTACGGACGAGTTCAGCGGACCCAATAAGAGTCTGTGGATCTGACCAGGTTGTTCCGCCTATACCCTGCTGATGCATGATCAACTGCTTGGTTGCTCCTCAGCTCGGGAACATCGATGGCAACTGTGCTTTCGGATATTGAGCTAACGGCGAAGAGCTACTGGAAGGCATACGAAACTGTGACTTGTGTTCCCGATTCTGCCTCTGAACCTCTGATCTTCGGTTGATTTAAGCGGAATGGTGCCGCGGGCTCACATTCAGTCTTGCTTGTCTCACATAGATAGAGTGTTGCCGCCAAACCAACTTGAGTTGTAGAATAGGAACATCTCAGACGAGCTTACTAGCTGCGGCTGAGTAGGAATCAAGAAGATGGCAACAACCGAACACACAATGAACGACGCGCTAGCGGCAGTTCTGATGGAAACTCGAAGCCTGTGGCGGTTCAGAAGCGTTGTACGGTCAGAGAATACGGATGTTCTCAAAGGGAGCGGTAAGAGACCTGACATTCTGATCACAGAACCGAGTGTTTCGCCTGTCATCGTGGAGACCGAGGTCGTTCCTGCTGTCTCAGTGGAGCAGGACGCCCGGGCACGGTTGGGGGAGCAGATATCAATCTCAGGGGGGCGCATATTGTCGTCACTGGCAGTGCGTCTACCACTGAGGTTGAGGGAGTTCTCAGGGCAGCCCCTGATGGATGAGATCATCAACGCTTCCGACTTTGAGATGGCCCTCTTCACAGGAGAGACTGCGGAGTCATGCGCGCGTTGGCCCCGCAGCGGATGGGTACGAGGCACCGCAGTCGATTTGTCGATCCTCATCCAATCGGCTTCAATACCGCCGGCAGTTGTTGAAGAAGCCTCCAACAAGCTAGTTGAAGGCGTAAGTGCGGCCGCCTCCCTGCTGCCTGATATGGCGATAACACACCCGGGAGCTGTCAGGAGAGTCTGTGAAGAGCTCAGACAGCAGGATGGAGAGCAAACCAGAAGGATGGCCACGACGATCCTGGCCAACGCGCTGGTATTCCACGAGACTCTGGCTCGTGGTGACGGGGACCTCTATTATGTGAGGACGCTAGACGAGCTACGGAGTAGGCGGGGCGGGATCAGCAAGAGCGACGTGCTGGAAGACTGGCAGATAATACTGAAAGTCAACTATTGGCCGATCTTTGACATAGCCCGACGTATCCTTGAGGTCATTCCTGTAGATACAGCCAAGCCTCTTCTCGATCGACTGATGGTCACCGCGGGCGAGCTTGTCGCTAACCACATGATGAGGTCACATGACTTGACCGGTGCTGTGTTTCAACGACTGATAGCTGACAGGAAATTCCTTGCGGCCTACTACACCAATCCCGCCTCGGCAGCGCTTCTCGCTGGACTCGCCATTGACGACGACAAGACTCCCGCTAACGGCTCCTGGTCAAGGATTGACGACGTGACACATCTGCGTGTCGGTGACTTTGCGTGTGGTACGGGTACTCTGCTCTCGGCTGCCTATCGTCGTATCTCACAGCTACATGAGGCTGCGGGAGGCGATGCTGAGTATATCCACCCGGAGATGATGGCGACGGCACTCGTTGGATGTGATGTCCTGCCGGCTGCAGCCCATCTCACTGCTTCGATGCTGGCCGCAGCTCATCCTGCTGTCAAGTACAAGGGCAGTGCGATACTGGCAGTTGCGTACGGGAAGCAGGATGATGGTGGAGTTGCCCTTGGTTCTCTCGACTTGCTTGATCCAATGAGAATGTTCGGGATTCTCTCGATTACGGCAAAGGCTATTGAAGCGATGGGCGAGACTGAGAGGGAGGCTTGGGAGACTCTGCCTCACGATTCGTTTGATCTGGTCATGATGAACCCACCCTTCACTCGAGACACCAACCATGAAGCCACAAGATGGAATGTTCCGAATCCCATGTTTGCAGCTTTCGGTTCACTCGTCGAGCAACAAAAAGAGATGGCACGGGCGGCCGAACGACTGCTCAAGGGCACGAGCGCGCACGGCAACGCAGGCGAGGCCAGCGCCTTTCTTGTCCTTGCCGATCGCAAGCTAAAGGCTGGGGGAACACTCGCACTGGTGATGCCCCTGAGTTTGATGTCAGGCGAGGCATGGGAGCAGTCGCGACAGTTGCTTAGAAGGGAATACGGCGACCTCATCCTGATTTCCATCGCTGGCGCCAAAGACGACGAATTATCGTTTTCAGCGGATACGGGTATGGGTGAGTGCCTGGTAATCGCTCGTAAGATAAGGAGGGAGAGTCAGCGGGCAGCGTTCGTGGTGTTGGACGGAAGACCATCCTCGACCACCACTGGAATAGGTGCTGCTGCTCAGATTCAGCGGTTAAGGAAGGAACGTATCCGCAGACTGGAAGAAGGGCCGGTGGGCGGCAGCCCGCTCCACTTCGGCGAAGATGCAGTGGGCTATGCTCTTGATGCTCCTCTGCCCGAAAGAGGCCCGTGGAATCTCGCTCGCATAAAGGATGGCGCTCTGGCCCAGACAGCGTACCAGTTGGCTGATCGTGGTGTCATATGGTTGCCGGGCATGTCTAAGAATGATACTGTCACTCTACCTGTCACGACAGTGTCCGGGATCGGCCAGGTAGGACCTGTTCATCGAGACATCAACGGCAATACGCCGGAGGGAGGGATTCGCGGACCCTTCAGAATAGAAGCTCTGGCAGGCAGTGCTGCACCCACCTACCCTGTACTATGGGCGCACAATGCCGAAAGAGAGAGATGTCTGGAGTTTGAGGCAGACAGCGAGGGGATCATTCGGCAGGGCAGGGATTCCACTGAAGACAGGCTCGTTCGAGAGAAAGCTGATGCGATATGGGCAACGGCGTCTCACTGTCATTTCAACGCGGATTTCAGATTCAACAGTCAGTCGACTGCTATGCAGTTCACCAGTAGAAGATCAATCGGGGGTCGTGCTTGGCCTTCGATCCAACTGGAAAGCGCCGAACAAGAGAAGGCTCTGGTTCTGTGGGCCAATTCCTCTCTCGGCCTCTTGCTACGATGGTGGCATGCCAACAAGCAACAGGCAGGCAGGGGCAGCACGGGAGTGTCATCACTTGCTCTACTGCCGGTTCTGGATGTCAGCAAGCTGTCAGACCAGACTCTCACCAAGGCAGTTGCCATCTTCGATGCCATGAAGCACAAGAAGCTGCGACCCGTCAACGAGATCGCCAGAGACCCCATACGCGCAGAGATAGATACGAGGCTGGTCACGGAAGTGCTCGGACTCCCTCCGGCCCTTGCGGCGCCGGACGGTCCTCTTGTGTTGTTGAGACAGAAATTGGCGCTGGAGCCGTCTATCACTGGTAGCAAGTCTGCCTGCTGAACTCAGTTCCCACCGATGGCGCCAATGCGCTCGTTGCATAATCCGCCGAATTGTTACCTGAAGACCCCTCCTCTCATCGTGAGGCAGGAGAGTTCAGTGGTCAGCCCCTGCGCGGAGGGCGGGCGAGGGGGAGGGGGGGTCAGGTCTTTATTTTTGGTCTCTGCGGGAATCCGGGGACACCATACCAATCAGGTGACTCCGGGTCAGGTATTGCGTTCGCACAACCCGGAACACGAATAGTCGCGTCTTTTGCTCACAACACCTCCCCCCATTCT
>PWZA01000225.1 GCA_003567655.1 Dehalococcoidia bacterium | reverse complement strand
GTCCCGTTCAAAAGAGGAAGGTATACTATCATCCTGAGCCGGACTCCGTGGAAAACCAAACCACGAAAGGGTGCGACCGATGCCGTAGCGGTGATTGCCTCGAACGGCGTCACGAACGTCGCTATGTCAGCCACTGTTCCAGTTACGACTCAATGCGTATATCGGCTTCTTCTCTGAGATCTCGGATCAGAAGCTGCATGGCTTCCTGTGCTTCCTGTCGTTTTTCCTGTTCCAGCATCTGGATAATGTCCGATTTCGCATCTTCAAAGGAAGGCAAGTCCTCGTCGGGGTACTGCTGGGCGTAATCATCGTAGAACTCCCTTGCTTCTTCCTCCGTGACCTCATCAACTGGCACTGCCGCAGTCAGGTACTTCTCAATCGATGCATGTTCACGATAGTCTTCGAGGTATTCATCGTAGGAGATGCCATACAGGTCCAGTTGCGCCTGGAAATCCTCAATCGTCCGATTGGCCGCCGCCAGTTGATCCTGCAATTCCTGATCCGCCTCCTCCATTGTGAGCAGATGACCTTCCTGTTGAGCCGCCTGGAGCAACAACGTCTGCGTTATCAGTTGCTCAAGAGCCTGATCAAAAGTGATCGACATACCGTGTTGTTGATACTCTTCCTGCATCTGCTCCACGTCTTCTGCCAGTATCTTCTCTCCATTCACCCTGGCCGCAACGTCGGCGCGGGGCACCATCATGATGACGAGCACCAACACCACTGCCAGAGCTGCTACCGCAACTATGCCCGCTACTCCTCCCGGGAACTTCCGTCCCTTAAAACTCAAATTCATTTCATCTCACCTCCTTGACTCATTATGCCGGGGCTCATCAAAAACTCGTGTCTCCGCTCTTAGTTGTGGCCGGTGAACAAGGAAATCATGAACTCCAGATACCGGGGCACGATCAGCCCCAAAGAAGAACGCTGGCGACTATGCCTCTATGACACTCTCTTCTGATTTGTGGTTCCGGAAACAAGCTCGTAACCGAGGCGAAAGGCTTCCTGCAGAGCCTCAGGATGCTCTTCGATCTGCCCTTTATCATCAACTCCTTTGACCAACAACTCACCGTCGTATTTCACACCTACTGCGTCGAAGAAATACTTCGCCGTGAGCACGGCGCCATCAAATAGCTTCTCTCCCCGCGTTGCCCCTACCGAGATGAAGGCACCCCTCCGTACCCGCTCATTGTCAGTTTCTGTCTTCAAGATATATCTTCTTACCCAGAGGGCCTGGCACCTATCCACGAGCGCCTTGGCCTGGGCGGTAATGCCGTAGAAGAATATGGGAGATGCGAGAATGACGTGGTCTGCCTGCCGGAGCTTTTCATAAACCGCCTGCATGTCATCCTTGATAGAGCAGTTGCCGGCCTCGAGGCAGCCGTAATCCTCAACGCAGGGCGAGATCTTGAGCCTTGAAACCAGAACCTTGTCGACCTCGGCTCCAGCCTTGGCTGCGCCCTCCAGCGCCTTATCGAGAAGAGTCTCTGTGTTGCTGCCCCTCCTGGGGCTGCCCATAATACCCAGCACTCTCATGTTGCGGGCCTATTATAGCATTTCTCGATATCCGGCACGAACGGCTAGAACCAGAAGTAGACGTCTCATATGCCGAGCTTCTTCCGATTCGCCTCGATGTGGGCCATAATCGACTCAACAGCCTGGACCGGTTCTTGCTCGACGTCCAGTACACCGCCAGTCACCTGCCTGCAGTCTTGCGTCAGAAGCCGGACCAGATTCGGCGCCCCGGTAACCGAGGGCACAGGATTGACATAGGTGTACAGGCCAAGCGCCAGGGCAAAAATGGCATCGATGGTGGCCTTTTGCTCCATGTACTCGGGAGCGACAGCGGCCACCGGTAGATCGGGAACGGGCACCCCGCCCAGCGCACCTGATATCGCTGCTAGCAGGTCTGCCAGTCTTCCAGTGTCGGTGCATGTTCCATAGCTAAGAACTGGAGGAACCTGCAGCTTCTCGCAGAGCCCTCTCAGTCCCGGTCCAGCCAGTTCACCTGCTTCGGGACGGCAGAGACCGGCAACCTGCATGGCCCCGTTGCCACATCCCATCGATAGCACCAGTACGTCACGCTTTATCAACTCTCTGGCCATGCGCACGCTGTGCACGTCCTGACCGGTATCTCTCAGCGTGGTACAGGATACCAGCCCGGCCACCCCCTTCAAGGTGCCGTCCTTGATGGCACCCAGAAGAGGATCGAGTGTGCCGCCCAGCGCATCGACAATACTCTCGCTGGAGAATCCTACCATCGCCTCACCGATCGGCAGTCCTGTGATCGGCTCGACCGACTTTCGCCGCTCCTTGAAGTTATCCACCGCCATCTGCAAGAGCTGGCCTGCCTGCTGCTGGGCTTCCTCGGGCACATAGTTCATACGGTCTGTGACACCTTCAAACGAAACTACTTCGCTAACAGGTATGAGCTTGAACTTGTACTGCCCGGCATATATCGGGTCGATAGGCATGGAGCAGTTCATGTCACAGGCAAAGAGGTCTACACAGCCGCTGGCCAGCACCGCCTCCTGTGTAATCCAGTTGCCGGTAAAGCCGTAAAGAACGTCGTCCATTTCCCATCTCTGTATCATCTCCTGACCGGTCTCGATATTGGCGATTATGCGCAACCCTCTGGCTCCCACAGACCTTGCTTTCTCCTGCCATTCTGGCTTCCTGGCCTCCTGAACCATCGCGAAGCCCAAGAAGGGCTCGTGACCGTTGGGAAGGACATTGACATAGTCGGGATCCAGTACGCCTAGGTCCACCCGCATCCTGTGCGGCCTGGGGATTCCAAAGAGGATGTCCTGACAATACTCGTTGACGATCTGGCTTTGATAAGCCATAGAGATGCCGAGGCGCATTGCCTTGAGGGCCAAACTCGTATAGTAACCATCTATGTTGGTCAAGCAGGAGCTGGTAGCAAGCATCATCTCGCCGTAGATCCCACCCGGGAATATTCCAAGCTTCTGCCAGGCATCCTTACGTTCGGGAGGAGCCAATACCTCCACAATCCGGCTGGGTTCATAAGATTTCCTGTTGAAATCCGATTCCACGAAGTCACACAGTCGAACGGCAATGTCGCTCTCAGACCCGGAAGTGTCAACGCCCAGCCGCGCTGCAAAGCTTTTCAGCTTATCGGGCTCCCTGATTTGGAACGGGGTCCTGGCATTCGCCGTCGCCCTCAAGGTCCTGACTGTCTGGTCCGTATGGTACTGATAGGTTGAGGCACCCATGACGTTCCTCAACAGCATCATGCGCATTGCCATACCGTCTCCGGTGATACCGCAGACCCCTCTCTTGTCCTTGCCCACATCGGCACGGCACGGTCCGTTGGAGCAAAGGTCGCAACGAACCCCTCCCATACAGAAGGGGCAACGCTGATCGGGATTACCTCCCATTCCCTGCGCCTCATACCTATCCCAGATATTGGTCATCCCATCCTTCTTGATCCTGTCGTACATACGACGCACCGACTCGTGATAAGAGATTCGTTCTCCCTGCATGGCTCTGCCTCCTTCTTCTGATTGATGCCGCTCTGCCAGAGCAAGACGAATTTCTAGCATAGAGCATTTTGTCAATGAGGGCAAGACCCATAGGCAGACCAACTGCAATGGCCGTGGCTGGGGTGTTGGTGTCACTCCAGCATCTTCAGTTCCGGGGCAAGATGGCACAACCGTGCCCTTACCGGGCAGGCGGATCAGCCAATCGTGCACTACGATCATATCGGTTGACGGTGACCCGATAAAAGGTTATCATTGACACGAAATGTTCTGCATTTACATTAACGATTGCGTAAAGAGGGAAAATGGAGCAATATCTAGTTGTTATAGTTGCCCTTGCTCTTATCCTGGGAATGCTTCTTGGTTACTTCGTGAAGCAACTGGTAGCCAACCGGGAGATTCAAAGAACAAGGAACGAAGCACAGAGGTTATTAGATGAAGCACAGATCAAGCATAACGACCTAGTCCGCGCGGCCAGAGAAGAAGCGATCAAGCTAGGCAATGCCGCCGAGGCGGAGAGCAAGGAGCGCCGCCTCGAGATACAGCGGATAGAGAAGCGTGTCAACCAGAAGGAAGAGGCGCTGGAGCGGAAGGTTGAGGGTGTAGAGCGGCGAGAGCGCGATCTGGAGAACCAGAAGAAGAACCTCGAGAAAACAACGGCCGAGCTTCAATCGATAAGAGAGAAGCAACTGGCCAAGTTAGAGTCCATATCCGGCACATCCAGCCAAGAGGCACGGGAGCTTCTGTTCCAGGAACTGAGACAGGAGGTGGAGGAGCAGGCCTCGCAGCAGGTCAGGGTGTGGGAAGCCAAGATCCAGGAAGAGGCCAGCGACAGAGTTCAGAACATCCTGGCTGCGGCAATTCAGAGATGCGCCACGGACGTCGTTTCCGAGACGACGGTATCAGCTGTTCCGCTGCCCAGTGACGAGATGAAGGGGCGACTGATCGGCCGTGAAGGGCGCAACATACGGGCGCTCGAGCAGGCCACCGGTGTCGATCTCATCATCGATGATACCCCTGAGGCGGTTACCGTCTCCAGCTTCGACCCCATCAGAAGAGAGGTGGCCCGCCTTGCCCTGGGCAAGCTCATTCTCGATGGGCGCATTCATCCGGCCCGGATCAAGGAGGTGGTAGACAAGACAAAGGCAGAGGTGGAGGCTACCGTCCGTAGCGAAGGCGAGAAAGCGGCATACGAAGCCGGGGTGGCCGGCCTGCATCCCGAACTGATCAAACTCCTGGGGCAACTCAAGTTCCGTACGAGTTACGGTCAGAGCGTTCTTATACACAGCCTGGAGGTTTCACATCTGGCAGGAATGCTTGCCAGCGAGATCGGCACCAATCCCCGCATTGCCAAGAAGGCGGGCCTGCTTCATGACATCGGGAAGGCTGTCGATCATGAGGTAGAGGGGCCCCATGCTTTGATAGGCGCCGACCTGGCCAAGCAGTGGGATAGGCATGCGGATGTGGCTCAGGCAATTGCTGAGCATCACGGCGAGGCGGCCACCAGCAGCGTTCTCGGCTTTATTGTCAGCGCTGCCGATGCCATAAGCGGTTCGCGGCCCGGTGCAAGGCGCGAGTCGCTAGAGCAGTATCTTAAACGCGTCAGGGACCTGGAGGATATAGCGACCGACTTTCCCGGTGTCGACAAATCCTTTGCCATTCAGGCCGGGCGTGAGGTGCGTGTGATGGTGAAACCGGACAGAGTCGATGATCTAACGGCAGTGAGATTGGCACGCGATATCTCCAAGAAGATAGAGGAGAGCCTGACCTATCCAGGCCAGATAAAGGTGGTCGTAATCAGGGAGACTACGGCGGTAGATTACGCGAAGTAGAGTTGAGGATACTGGCAATAGGTGACATCATAGGCAGACCCGGCAGAGCAGCCGTTAGAGAAATCCTGCCGGGTCTATGCCGTGAAAACGACATCAACCTTGTGATAGGGAACGGTGAGAATGCCGCCGGCGGGCTGGGGCTGACCTTAAGCACGGCACGGGAGATCTTCGATGCCGGTGTCGATGTCATAACCTCAGGCAATCATATCTGGACCCACAAGGAGATCGTTCCTTACCTCGACAGCGAGCTGGCTTTGCTCCGCCCTCTGAACTATCCACCCAACCCCGGTCGAGGCTATCTGTTCTGCAAGAATGCTCTGATCGTCAACCTCATCGGACGTGTCTTCATGGGACACTTCGACTGCCCGTTTCGAGCCATGGATGAACTACTATCTCAGCTTCAAGGCAAGGCAACTACCATCATAGTCGACTTTCACGCTGAGGCCACGTCGGAGAAGGTGGCAATGGGGAGATACCTCGACGGTCGAGTGAGCGCGGTACTGGGCACCCATACCCATGTGGGCACCATTGACTCTCATATACTCCCGGGAGGCACCGCCTACGTATCTGACATAGGCATGGTCGGCCCTGTAGAGTCGGTCATCGGCGTTGAACCTGACTCTGCGATCAACAACTTCCTCACTCAGATATGGCGGCGACTACCTGCGGCAAAAGGGAAGGTCAGCTTCGACGCGATCATGGTCGATATCGATGAAAAGACGGGCAGGGCAACAGATATCAGGCGCGTTCGCAGCACAGTAGACTGACCCTGACCATTCCAGGAAAGGGGCAATCAGCGACTAGCTGAGATCCCCTGCCAGACGAAGCCTCACGCGCTCCATCACACTGGACATCACTTCTCCGGCCTTGCCATGGATGAGCGTTACTGCCTCATGATCCAGCGGCGTCGGCGTTAGGTTCACGATGGCCAGTCTGGCACCCGCGCCTGTGGCGTAGGTCGGTATGTAGGCGGCAGGATAGACTAGAAGCGCCGAGCCAATCACGATGAAGAGGTCGCACATCTGCGCCCGACGTGTAGCCTCTTTCAACGTCACAACAGGCAGGGTCTCGCCAAACAGGATTACATCCGGCTTCAGGATACCCTGGCACTCACAGCAGACGGGCGCCTCTGCTTCCTCATCTGCTCCAGGCAACACATCCAGCATGGGAGAGCGACGGCGGCAGCCTAAGCACACAACCCAGTGCATATTGCCGTGCAGTTCAAGCACCTTCTCCGAGGATACCCCTGCCTTCTGATGGAGATCGTCGATATTCTGAGTGATGACACAATCCAGCCTCCCCAACCTGTCGAGTTCGGCGATGGCATAGTGGGCAGGATTAGGCTCCGCCCGGGCAAGAAATCCGCTCTCAGCCGACATCCTCCAGAAGGCCCTGCGAGAATCAGGGTTGCTGACAAATCTCTCAATCGTGAAATCCTCAGGATCGTATCTGGTCCAGACTCCACCAGGGCTACGAAAGTCCGGTATACCCGATTCAGTGCTCACACCGGCGCCGGTGAAGACTATGATCCTTCGGGACTCTGTGATGAGTTTCGCTAAGCTCTCTATTTCCTGCATCAGCCTGTCAGTTCAATGCCGGTTCCGGCAGAAACACCTTCACCACCCTGTCAATACCAGCCGGATCACGAATCAGATCGACACTGGCCCGAGGAAAACGGCTGCCGACCAAAGTGGCCGCGGCATGACCCTGTCCGTATCCTATCTCAAACAGAAGACGTGCCCCTTCGTTGAGTTTTCCTGGCGCCTGCTCCAGCATCTGCCCGATCCTGTCCAGGCCGTCCTCACCGCCGGCAAGGGCCACCGTCGGCTCATAAACTACTATTTCCGGGCTCAGGTCTCCAAACTCTCGGTCTCTAACATAGGGAAGGTTGGCAACTATCATATCGACACGTCCGGGCAACGGCTCCAGCAAGTCCCCCAGGAGGAGTTCGACCCGGCCATCAACCGAATGGCGCCGGCAGTTTCTCTCTGCCACCTGGAGCGCACGAGCCGAGATATCCGTGGCATAGAACCTTGCCCGGGGCAAAGCTAAGGCGAGGCTGACAGCGATGGCTCCGCAGCCAGTACCCACATCAGCTATGACGATCTGCTTCCCGGTTTCAGCGACGCCATGAGCCAGTTCCAGAGCCTTCTCTACCAGCAGCTCCGTCTCCGGCCTGGGAATGAGAACTCCACGATCGATGCAGAGGTCTATGCCGTAAAACCCGCACTCTCCGACGATATAGGCAGTGGGTTCATGGTCCAGTCGGCGCCGGACAACACTCTCGAGATGTTCTTCCTCTTTTGCAGTCAGGCGTCTCTCTGGTTCTGTATAAAGCTGTGTTCTGGTCATACCCAGGACGTGGGAAAGCAGCATGCGAGCCTCAGTATGAGCATCCTCGATTCCCGCCCTGAGCAGTGTTCCGGCAACCGACCGCAAAGCTTCGCTCAAGATCATGCAAAAGCCGTTTCTAGCTGCTCAACCTGCTCTCTGCTGGAGACCGCCTCGATGACCTCGTCCAACTCACCATCGAGTATCTGGTGAAGGTTGTGAAAACTGGAGCCGATACGGTGATCGGTAACCCGATTCTGGGGGTAATTATAGGTGCGAATCTTCTCCGCCCGCTGGCCACCGCCAACCTGCGTTCGCCGCTCCTTCTCTATGCTCTCAGATTGCTTACGTTGCTCCAGGTCCAGCAGCCTGGCGCGAAGAACCGCCATGGCCTTCGCCCTGTTTTTAACCTGTGACCTGTCATCCTGGCAGGCGGCTACTATACCTGTCGGCAGGTGCGTTAGTCGAACCGCCGAGGTCACTTTGTTCACGTTCTGGCCACCGGCTCCGCTACTATGGAAGAAATCCATCCTGATGTCGTCGGGATTTATGTTCAGCTCAATCTCATCGGCTGCGGGCAGAACCGCCACCGTGGCGGTAGATGTATGAATCCGTCCCGATGCCTCGGTAGTAGGCACTCTTTGCACTCTGTGCACACCGCGTTCGTGCTTGAACCGGCTGAAGGCGCCCTTACCACTGACTTCGAATATCAGTTCCCTGAAGCCACCTATTTCGCTTTCACTGCTATCGATGACCTCCACCTGCCAACCCTTGACCTGTGCATATCGACTGTACATACGAAACAGGTCTGCCGCGAAAAGGCCTGCCTCACCCCCACCGGCACCAGCCCTTATCTCGACAATGACGTCCTTGCCATCATTGGGATCCTTAGGTACCAGCAAGAGCCTGAGATGGCTGAGAAGAGCATCCTGCTCCTGACGGAGCTTGTTCACCTCCTCCTTGATCAGGGTTGTCATCTCCGCTTCAGGATGAGAGGCAAGCAAAGATTCCAGTTCAGCGAGTTCCCGCCCCTTAGTTTTATACTCCTGAAACATCTTGACGATGCCTTCAAGGTCAGCCTTCTCCTTGCTCAACTCCTGGAGCCGCTTGTAGTCAGTAGCGATCTCCTCCTGAGCCAAGAGCCGGCTCAACTCTTCATATCGCTTCTCGATTAACTCCAGTTTTTCAAACATAGCTAATACCATTATAATACAGCGACACTGGTTGCTCAAACCCGGGTCGCTTCTCGTCAGCGTCACCGGTAGAAGGATGGCAAAAGCCGAAAGGGAGCCGACGACTCAGGACTGTCTTGACGTATTGACCGGGTCTCATCTGCGAGAACTACTATGAAGCTTGCGCCTGATTGCTATGGCTGCTTGACCAGGTTGATCGGCCAGGCCGCTCATCTGGCTACCGAGGATGTTGTGCTGCGGAAAAAGGCCATAGACGAGGCTACGATGATACTGGAGGACGAGTTTGCCGGCGACCGGCTGTCCATAGGCATTGCCGCTAACATTCATAAGACTGTGAAGGAAGTTACCGGGAATCCCGACCCTTACAGGCCAATGAAGGACAGGGAGATGAGATTGGCGAGGG
>PWZA01000162.1 GCA_003567655.1 Dehalococcoidia bacterium | reverse complement strand
TAAGCAGGAGCGGGTTTCGAAGGACCGGCATCATCCCTAAGGAGTTGCTCGGGTGTGGTTGTCAGTATATCAGCGTGTACGATGCTCACTCCGGGGAAGCGTGCCAGCCTCTTCCGAAGCAGGGCCACCAACCGGGTATCGATTTCAACGGCGATAACGCTGGCTCCTTGCCTGGCCAGCGCCTCGGTCAGCACGCCCAAACCGGGACCCACCTCGACCACGATGTCACCGGCACCGACTTCGGCGGCAGACAGGATACGCTGCAACACCGCTTCATCTGTAAGGAAGTGCTGTCCCAGTCGCTTCTTCGGTCGAAATTCGGATCGGCCTACGGCTCCATGCCTCGGAGGATTTACCAAGCTATCACACGCTACCTTTCCGCCCCAAGAAGAACAGACGGTCAAACACTACTGTCGAGAGCAATCGTCTGCAGCACAGATAAGGCGAAGAATTGCTGAGCCTCGACAACGACTACGTCTTCCGGCCGAACAGTTGATAGAAGCCCTTTCCCGCCTTCCTGCCCGTGTATCCGATCTCCACCATCCGCCTTAACAGAGGAGCAGGCTTGTATCTCTCCCATCCGGTTTGCTGGTAGATACCCTCCAGGAGATCTACCACAACATCTATACCGACCAGATCCGCCAGCTCAAATGGCCCCATGGGCCAGTTGTGCGACAGCTTCTCTATCTTATCTATGTCCTCGATGCTTGCCAGATCCTCCTCCAGGAGCTTAGCAGCCTCATTCATAACCAGGGTCACAATCCTGTTGGTAACGAATCCGGGAGCATCCTTAACGACTACAGTCTCCTTTCCCAGAGACTGCACGAATTCGACGCTCACCTTCAGGGTATCTTCTGATGTAAGCAACGACCTCACTATCTCAACCCCTTTCATCAACGGCACGGGGTTCATGAAGTGTGTGCCGATGACCTGCTCCGGACGCCCGGTGGCAGATGCAAGCAGGCTGATGGGTATGCCTGAGGTATTGGAGGCCAGAACTGTCTCTTTGGGGCAACACTCCTCAAGCTGTTCAAATATCGGTATCTTTACGTCCGCCCTCTCAAATACCGCCTCTATAGCATAGTCGGTATCTCTAGCAGCCTCCCTGATATCGGTTGAAGTTCGAAGCCGGGCTAGAGCTGCATTCATGTCATCCTGTCGCATCCTCTCCTTCTCCACGAACTTGGACAGGCTTGTCTTGATCTTATCCAGACCGCGATCGACGAACTCCTGTTTCACATCGACCATAGTGGTCTCATAACCCGCCTGAGCGCATACCTGCGCTATCCCTCCCCCCATGGTCCCTGAACCGATGACGCATACCTTCTTTATCTGCATGTTCTCCACCTCTAGTTCAATGTGAGCCGTGCACTCGCTCTCGATTCCCTAACCGGCAGCAGTTCCTGCCAGCTAGCTCCAGCCAGGCAACTCTACGGCACACCGGAGATGCTACTTACCGCTGCTTCCTTCCGGACCTGACGGGGTTCATAGGTTCCGGTTGCATAGAACCCAACTATCAACACCGCTCAGCAAGAAACAAATCTACCCGACCGAGAACCTCAAGCGAGAATTCAGCCCCGCTATAGCGGTTTTCGGGTACAGGGCACCGCTAACTCCCCGCCTAGCACGGCTCAGTTTATGATGTTAGCAACAAGGTCTACGCAAGTCAATAACCAGGGTTGTTCTATGATATCCGTTTCTTTACTGCTTACAAAGAGCCTCAACGGAAGATGGCACCTGATCTATGTTACAATTCCCACACGCGCAACAACGGGAACGGGTGGCAACTGAGGCAGATCAAGGTGAGACGTGGCCGGGATCAAGTGGCGATCGTGAGCGACGGCCCTGTCATCAGGTAAGACTAGGCTGCTCTGTACTATCCAATAGAGATGAACAGAAAAGCAGTATACTGCAGGATGGAGGTGATTACATGAGGATTCTATCTAGGGAGGACTTAACCACACTAATAGAGAATCGCGGAGACCCGGCAATCTCGATCTACATGCCGACCCAGCGCGCGGGCGATACTGAGCAGAATCTGATCAGGTTCAAGAACTCGCTTGCGGAGGCAGAGCGCCAGCTAGATGACTATGGATACAGACCTGCAGATACACGGAGTTTCCTTAAGCCGCTTGCAGAATTGTTGAACGACTCACCCTTCTGGAACCATCAGGCTGACGGCCTTGCTGTATTCTTGTCGCCCGAGGTGTTCCGGCACTATCGTGTTCCGCATAGTCTTGAGGAATTGGTGGTGGTTGGCCTACGCTTCCACATAAAGCCTCTCATGCCGTTGTTCGCTGAAGACGGTATATTCTATGTTCTGGCATTGAGCCAGAAGAAGGCCAGGTTGCTCCAGTGCACCCGCTATTACGCCTGGGACGTAACCCCGGAAGACATTCCCTCCGGCATGGCTGAGACTCTGCAATACGATGATCCGGAGAAACAGCTTCAGTTTCGCACGACGGGGCCGACAGGCGATGCAATGTTCCACGGTCACGGACTCGGCAAGGATGATAGCAAGGACAGCATCCTGCGGTACTTTCAGGAGATCGACCGGGTACTTGGTGAAGTGCTGCGCGCAGAGCACTCGCCCCTTGTGCTCGCCGCCGTCGACTATCTACATCCAATCTATCGCGAAGCGAACAAGTGTAATCGCCTTCTGGACGATGGAATTCAGGGTAATCCCGACGACCTGAGCGAGCAGGAACTGCAGGAAAAGGCTTGGGCGATTGTGCAGCCACACTTCGAAAGTGGCCGGACCTCAATGATGGAACAGTACCATGAGGCTGCCAGCAAGGGTCTTGCCACTGGAGACACGAAGCAGGCCGTTCTTGCGGCTTATGACGGAAGGGTCTCTGCGCTCTTTGTTCCTGCCGGTGTCCAGCAATGGGGGCGCTTCGATCCGGAGGGTCGCAAACTCCACCTGTACGAAGAAGCGAAACCCGGGTTAGAGGATCTGCTTGACCTCGCCGCTGTTCACACTTTGACCAAGGGAGGCACCGTATACGCTGTGGAGCCTGAGCAAGTGCCCGGTGAAACGTCGATTGCAGCGATACTGCGTTACTGAGACGATACGAGAATGGAGCCCTGCCCCGCGTCGCTTGATGAAATAACACATGGCATATATAATCCTGCTCATGAGGGCAACCTCTTCCTTTGAGCCGAAGGGGACTTGGCCAGGAGGACCCTGGTGCCCGGTGAGTAGCTAACTCTAGCCACGAACTATCTCAACTCAGTGAAAAGGTCGATTTCGTGCACAGCTTCCGATATAGAGGAGGGTAATATGTTCGGAAAGATTCTGGTTTGTCTTGACGGTTCTCAGCTTGCGGAGCAGATAATACCTTATGCTACGGAACAGGCACTCGGTTTCCAGAGTATTCTTGTTCTTTTCCAGGTGATTCACGAGCCTCTGGCCTATAGCCCGGGTATTCCCGGCACCGAACCAGCGGCCATAAAGACTAACACTATGATCGAACAGGCAAATGCGGCACTCGACGGAGCCAAACAGTATCTGGAAGGTCTGGCTATGCCGTTACGTGAAAAGAGTATTCAGGTGGAGACCGTGACGACGCTGGGGACAGCCGGCCAGACCATCGTAGAGTATGCTGAAGGTAACAGCATAGACCTGATCACAATAGCCACACATGGACGCAGCGGTCTGGGGCGGGCAGTGTTCGGCAGTGTCGCCGACCAGGTTCTCAGAGAATCAGGACGGCCGATACTGTTGATCAGACCGCGAGAACCTCAGGGCGAATGATAAGACTCCCGCTACATACGACCAGAACACAATAGATGGCATGAAACACTCATTGCGGTTGATGAAGATTGCCGATATCGATATCGGTGTCCACTACACCTGGGTATTCATATTTATGCTCCTCACCTGGGCCTTATCTCAGGGATTCTTCCCGCAATTGTATCCGGACTGGGAAACAACAACCTACTGGATAACAGGAGGGGCGGCAGCGCTCCTCCTGTTCGCCTCTGTGCTGATTCATGAACTCGCTCACTCGCTCGTGGCCAAGGCTCGTGGCATACCTGTGACCAGTATAACTCTTTTCATCCTGGGTGGTGTAAGCAACCTGGAAGAAGAGCCGGAGAAACCCAGGGTGGAGCTGGCTATGGCAATCGTAGGTCCGCTGGCCAGTCTTACCCTGGCCGGCATCTTCTGGGGACTTCTCCAACTGGTACAGGACACACAGAGTCCCCTGGCCGGCATGCTCACCTATCTGGCGCTGGTCAATACAATCCTTGCCGCCTTCAATCTTCTGCCCGGTTTCCCGCTGGACGGCGGGCGTGTACTGAGATCCATACTCTGGCAGAAGACCGGCGATCTGGTGAAGGCAACAAACATAGCGGCAACCGTAGGCCGCTATATGGGCTGGGCACTCATTGCGCTTGGATTGCTGCTGGCGTTCGGCGGCAATCTGGGAGGCCTGTGGCTTGCCTTCATCGGCTGGTTCCTGAGCACTTCGGCGGATGCTAGTAGGCGACAGGTCACCATGCGCGAGCAACTCAGCGGTGTGCTGGTCAAAGAGGTAATGGCGGCAAACCCGATCAGTATCAGTCCTGACACTACCGTATCCGAGATGGTCAGCAACGTCTTTCGGCGACAGCTGAGCCGGGCGGTGCCCGTATGCCAGGATGAACGGGTGCTGGGAATTGCAAGCGTCACCGACGTCAAGGAACTTCCGCGAGAGAAATGGACTGAGACACCGGTGAGCGAGATAATGACTAGCGAACCGCTTCACCGTGTAAGTCCGGAAGACGACCTCAACACGGCTATGAAGCTGATTACAGACCATGATATCAACCAGGTACTGGTTCTGGACGGTAGCAAGTGCGCCGGACTGGTGCATCGGGCTGATATTCTGAACTACCTTCAGTTGAGCCAGGAACTAGGATTGCAGAAGAATCCCCGGCCCAGGGATCGCTAGGATTGTGATTTACATCCGGACGGCTCGGGACACGTGCAAGAGATTGCACCTTATGCCCTCACAGAATCTGTAACTCATGGGCAGACTGAACTCCCGTGATAGAGACCCGCTTATCTGATAACATGCACACTCCACCTTACGCATGAGCCCCTTGACGATATCGGGATGCTGATATACTATGTGGCTCAAATTCAAATGTTACTGACCGATCGCTGTGCATCGGCCCACCGGAGGCATGCCGCATCAGGCAGGACTTATGGAATACACAGAGATAAAGTACGAGGTATCCGAAGAAATCCTGACCATAACACTAGACAGGCCGGACAAGCTGAATGCCTACACTCTGGTCATGGACAGCGAACTCAGGAACGCCCTCGATAGGGCCGACGCAGATGACAGAGTGAGGGTCATCATCGTGACCGGAGCCGGCAGGGCATTCTGTGCCGGTGCCGACTTGAGCGCCCGCGACAAGACCTTCGACTACAGGGCGAGGGGATTGGACGACGGTCAGGAAACACCCAGAGACAGAGGCGGCATCACTGCTCTCAGGATATACGATATGAAGAAGCCCGTCATAGCAGCCATCAACGGGCCGGCCGTGGGCTTCGGCATTACCATGACACTGCCCATGGATATTCGTTTGGCGTCCGAAGACGCCAGGATGGGATTCGTCTTCTCCAGACGGGGGATCGTGATGGAGGCCTGCAGCAGCTGGTTTCTGCCCCGTATAGTGGGCATCAGCACAGCCTCGGACTGGGTTCTCAGCGGGCGAGTCTTCGACGCGTCGGAAGCTCTGGCTCACGGGCTGGTTAGTGAAGTACTGGCTCCCGACGCTCTGATTCCCAGGGCTCGTGAAATCGCCCTCGACATAGCCGAGAATACCTCGGCTGTTTCAGCCGCTCTTTCGCGTCAGCTACTCTGGAAGATGCTGGGAGCCGACCATCCGATCGAAGCACACAAACTGGAGTCAAGATGCATGTTCTGGGCAGGCCGCCAGGCTGATGCCCGTGAAGGCATACTCTCTTTTCTCGAGAAGAGGCCGGCGAAATTCACTATGAAACCGAGTGCTGACATGCCGGAGTTCTACCCCTGGTGGACTGAGCGCCCGTTATAGCAGCGACACTGTATCAGATCATGCTCCTATAGATGTGCGCCCTGCGTACTGTCCCGGGATATCGGCATCTCCTTGAGAGACTTCCTGTCGATCTTCCCGGAGGCTGTCTTGGGAATGCTCTCTACGAACTCGAATCTCTTTGGTAGTTTGAAATTGGCCAGTCGTTCGTAGCAGAAGTCGGACAGCTCTTTCTCGGTGACCCGGTTTCGCTCCTTGCACACCACAAAAGCTGTTGGTATCTGTTCTCCGTAGCCATTATCTATGCCTACATACGCTGCCTCAGCAACACAAGGATGACCCAGCAGAACGAACTCAACCTCCGACGGACCGATCTTGAGTCCTGAAGCTGTGACTATTATAAACGACTTCTTCTCAATGTACTCCAGATAACCTTCTTCATCCATCCTGACCAGGTCTCCGGTGTAGAACCAGCCATCCCTGAGCACTTCAGCAGTGATATCGGGGGCTTTGTGGTATCCCTTCATGACCCATGGCGCACGGAACACGGCCTCGCCTATCTCCCCACGGGGGACTTCCTTGCCGTCATCTCCGATTACTCTGACGCCGCAGATCGGCTTACCGACGGTACCCAACCTGCGATTCTCGAAAGTGCTAATCGAAACGGCTGATACCTCTGTAAGACCGTATACTTCATAAAGCGAGAGCGCGAACTTATCCTCCAGAGCCTTCATCAACTCGGGAAACGACTTGGCTCCCGCAGAAACAGCCAACCGCAGCGACCTCAAGTCGTGCTCTCGCAAGACCTGTTCTCGAACCATAGCCAGAGCGTTATACATGGCAGGAACCCCGAAGATGATGCTTCCCGCCTCCTTTTCAACGGTCTCCAGGACCACCCTGGGAGTGAAATCGGGTATCAGTACAACGGTGGAGCCTGTCATTATCGAGCCGAGAAGCACCTCACACAGACCGAACAGATGGGAGAAGCGAACCAGATCTATCACGTAATCTTCACTTGTTCGCCGTATACCAGCAGAGACTATAGGAGGAGTTCCCATAAGCGAAGCGTGTGTGTGTACGACACCTTTCTGTCTCCCCACCACACCAGAAGTGTAGATTATGGTAACGTCATCATCTTCTGCGATGTCGACGACCGGACGGACGGATGAGCTACGGTCTAACACTCGCGCATATGTAACGCTGTCGACCTCAACTACATGTCTCAGTAACCGGATGCCGGACAGAACCGGAGACAGACTCCGTGAAAACCTCTCTTCTGTGAGCAGGATCTCCGAGTGCGAATCCTGCAGCAGAGACTCGAGCTCGGGAGCCTTAAGCGCCGGATTCAGCAGGACTGCCACACCACCACCCTTGACAACTCCGAAGTAGTTGATCACCCATTCAGGGCTATGTGACATCAAGATAGCCACATGGTCGCCCTTGTTCATGCCCAGATCGAACAGAGCATGGGATACCCTGTTAGAAGCTTCCTCCAGTTGCCCGTATGTTATCCTCTGCGCACCGGAGACGAGAGCCTCCTTGTCCGGCATCTCACCTGCAGCATTCTCCAGGGTCTGCTTTACATTCATACTCGCCTCAGGCAAGCCGTTGCCCGAAATGCGTCGCTCAGGGCGCATGAATGCCATGGACAGACACTCAGATGGAATAGGTCTGAACAAACCATGATCCCCGAACCGCGTGAGCCAAGACTATGATAACGTTTACCTGTCATTGAGAGCGCTACCGCCAACTATTGCTCTCCCCCTCCCCATATAAGTACCCGCGTATGTAAGGCTAGGAAGCCCGGCTAATGCTCCTTCTACTTTGATGGCCTTCGCAACGGCTGCTGCGGTGGTGTCTGCTGCTGCTGCGATTGAGGGTGAGCCTGTTGCTGAGCCTGTATCGCGATCACTTCGCTTCCCGCCTCAAACAACTCTGACTTGATCTCGTGAACCAGTCCCCACGATTGCGCCTGCTCCGGATTGAGAACCATTCTCTCAATCATGGCGTCAGTGATCTCCTTGGTGCTCTTACCTGTGTTGGCTGCAATAACACCGGCGATATTCTCCACATCGATCCTCAGTCCACCCAACCTCTCCTCCAGCAGTTTCTCGTCCAGGTTCTGCTCACCCCTGAACTGAACATTGACACCGTGAAACAGGAATCTAGCCTGTGGCACCGATAGCCTCTTCGAACCCGCACAATAAACGACGATACCGATCGAGTCCACACTGCCGAAGTTATGTGTGGTGATGGTGGCAGGCAATCCCTTGAGATAGTTATAGGCGCTCAGACCGTGCACAACCGAGCCACCGGGCGAGGAGACAAGAATGGTAAACTCCCTAGTTCCCTGCTTCATTCGCTGATCAATGGCGCTCATCAAGGCATTGACGGTAGCATCCATCACCGGGGCGAAGAACCTGATGACTACAGGCTTCATGGCGGTCATTGTAACAGACATGACCGGATTAGCAAACCGCCAATCGTTAGCGGCTCGTGATTCTGCTATAATACCACCGGAGATCAACCTCATGAGCGAGCCAGGAGCTGCGAAGCGGCGGATTGACGAGCTACGGAAGTCCATTAATTACCACAATCGCCGCTACTATGTGCTGGACAGCCCCGAAATCAGCGATGCTGAATACGACGAGCTTCTGAGAGAGCTGATACAGCTAGAGAGCCAGCATCCTGAGCTTGTCACGCCCGAATCACCCACGCAGAGGGTCGGGGCGCCTCCCGTGGAGGCATTCGGCGTTGTTGAACACCCTAGCCCCATGTTGAGCCTGGCCAACGGCTTCTCCCATGAAGAGGTAGCAGCATGGCATAAGAGAGCATGCAGTCTTCTGGGCAGGCAGCAGTTCGACCTCGTCTGCGAGCCGAAGATAGACGGGCTTGCAGTCGCCCTTACCTACCGTGACGGCCTGTTAATCACCGGAGCTACCCGGGGCGACGGCTACCGCGGCGAGGACATCACTCAGAACCTCCGAACAGTGAGAAGCATTCCTCTGTCTGTGCCCCCGGAGGCGCCGCCCGGATTCGAGGTAAGAGGCGAGGTGTTCCTGCCCAGAGCCGGATTCAAGAAGCTCAACGAAGATAGAGCCAGAGAAGGACTCCCGCTTTTTGCCAACCCGAGGAATGCCGCGGCGGGCTCAGTGAGACAGTTCGATTCCGCGATAACGGCCAGGCGTCCCCTGGACATATGCATCTACGCCCTGGGCTGGGCTGAAGGCAGAACACTGCCTGACACTCACTGGGAG
>PWZA01000120.1 GCA_003567655.1 Dehalococcoidia bacterium | reverse complement strand
GCAGTGGTGGTATAATGAGCCTCAAGAAATGGGTTCCGGAGTTTTCTACCGCAAGTGGCGGCCGCAGACGCTGGGCGAGGTGCTGGGACAGGAGCCAGTGACCAAAACCCTGCGTCATGCCGTTGAGGGCGGGAAGATATCGCATGCCTACCTCTTCTGCGGTCCCCGGGGTACGGGCAAGACCAGCCTGGCGCGCATTCTGGCCAAAGCGGTGAACTGCCCCGAACAGAGAGGCGGCGAGCCGTGCAATGCTTGCGAGATGTGTCGTTCCATCGCTGAGGGCAGGGCTCTTGATGTCATAGAAATCGATGCCGCCAGCAATCGGGGAATCGATGAGATCCGTAGCCTCAGGGAGAAGGCCAACTATTCCCCCAGCCTCGCTCGTTACAAAGTATATATTATAGACGAAGTCCACATGCTTACCGAGGCGGCCTGCAATGCATTGCTGAAGACCCTCGAGGAGCCACCCGCTCATGTGATATTCGTCCTGGCTACCACAGAGGCGCACAAGGTGATTGCGACTATAGTGTCAAGGTGTCAGCGGTTTAGCTTCCGTCGCCTGGGACAGCCCGAGATAATGGAGAAGCTCAGGGTGATATGCGATGGGGAGGGAGTTCAGGTTGAACCGGATTCGTTGAGGCTCATTGCCCGTGCTGCCACAGGTAGTCTTAGAGACGCCGAGAACATCCTGCAACAGATGATAGCCCACAACGGCGATCGAGTCGATCTCGAGCGGGTGCAGGCTGAACTCGGTGTCAGCCGGGATTCTCGGGTCAGGCAGCTGGCGCAGCACATAGTTGAGAGAGATGTGGCTGCCGGCTTGAGGATCATAAACAGCCTCAACAGCGACGGCATTGACCTCCGCCAGTTCAATCTGGGCCTTGTGGAATACCTCCGGGGGTTATTGCTGGCGAAGACCCGATGCGATGAGACTCTGGATATTACCGGTGAGGACCTGGCCGAGATGAAAAGGCTGACAGCAAACAGCACGCTGGATTATCTGCTCAGCGCGGTCAAGTATTTCTCGGGGATAGATTATCGCAGCGGCAATTACTCGTCTTTGCCCCTGGAACTGGCCCTGCTGGATTGTGTCCTGACTTCATTCCCCGAAAAAGAGCAGCAGGTTATCACCAGGCCGCCAGAGCCGGAATCTGCCGCGGAGAGAACAGAGTTCCCGCACGAGGTTCCTGCCACTGCCACCCAGGGCCGCAAGGAGGTCAAAACTGAAGCTCACGTTCCCGAGAACCCCGGGGAGGAGGTGACTGAGGTTACCGGCCAGGAGACCGCTCAGGACATAGCTCAGGATTTCGCTCAACTACGAGGCCGCTGGAAGGAGTTCATCGAAGCTTTACGGGGAGAAGGCTCAAGCGGCAATCTCGATGCCTTCTTGCGAAGCGCCTGTGACCCCGTCTCCCTTGAAGATGATACACTGGTGCTGGGCTTCTACTATTCTTTCCACAAGGATAAGATCGAAGACGCCAAGTACAGGCATCTGGTGGAGAGAAAGCTCAAAGAGGTCTTCGGGCGCCCCTACAGGATACAATGCATTCTGGTTGAGCACAAGAAGGAAGTCCCGCCAGAGGAGAAGGGACATAGTCCGGTAGTGAAGGCTGCTCTGGAGATGGGGGCCAGGATCAGCGAGTAGGGAGCATACCTCAGACCAAGACCAAGGAAAGGAGGCAGATGGATAAATCGATACTGCGCCAGGCTCAGCAACTGCAGGCGAAACTGGCCAAGGCCCAGGAGGAATTGGGCGACATGACTGTGGAGGCCGCCAGCGGCGGTGGCGCCGTCAAGGTGGTGATTGATGGACACCAGAAGGTTCATTCAGTGGAGATTTCTCCCGAAGCGGTAGAGTCCGGGGATGCGGAGTTGCTGCAGGACCTGGTCATGGCTGCCGTAAACGAGGCTATCGGTAAGTCACAGGAGCTTGCCAGCAAGCACCTGGGCAGTTTGACCGGCGGTCTGAATATACCGGGGCTGTTCTAGGAGGCCGTCCGAAGATTCGATAATCCGCTCGGGATGATAATCAGGCCGGCGCAATGACACGCTGTCAGACGCACAAGTGTATATGAGATAGGACAGCACCTCTGATGATTGGAGAAAGAGATGAGATTCGTTGCTGAGCCAATAGCCCGGCTGATCGAGGAATTCAATAAGCTGCCCGGTATCGGGCCGAAGAGCGCTCAGAGGCTGACCTACTATCTGCTGCGCAACTCCGATGAGGAAGCCAGGGCTCTGGCTGAGGCCATTCTTACGCTAAAGGAAAAGGTCAAGCTCTGTTCGGTGTGTTATAACAATACGGATGGCGAAACCTGCCGGGTTTGCCAGGATGAGGAGCGCGACCATTCCCAGATCTGTGTCGTGGAAAGGCCTTCGGACATACTCCCCCTCGAACATACAGGGAGGTACAAGGGAGTTTATCATGTACTTCACGGAACGATCAGCCCGGCACAGGGCATCGGTCCCGACGAGCTGAAGATAAAGGACCTGCTGGCCCGGCTTCAGGACGGCTCGGTTACGGAGGTCATCATAGCCACCAATCCCAACGTGGAGAGCGAAACCATGGCCATGTATCTCCAGCGGGTCATCACCCCTCTCGGCATTCGTGTCACCCGCCTGGCCCGCGGCTTGCCTTTTGGCGCCGAGTTAGAGTATGCCGATGATCTAACTCTGGGGCAGGCGCTGGAGAACAGACAGGAATTCTAGCGGACCACCAACCTGAACACACCCCTCCTCGCATCTCCGTCCCGTCCCACCCAAGACCGTATAGTAACGACTGTGCGCCCTTACCACCCATACTGGCGATTATCCATCAGTGCCACCGGATAACAGTGCAGTGACACAGAAATCATCTCTTGAGCACATAACAGGCCTCTGGAGCTTAACAGGATTTTAACATTCCTGTGTTATCATGATTACGTTGAACTGAGCATACGCGAGGTTGTTCGGTATGTGGTTCCCTGTGATCGGCGGAGTGATATAATAGTATAGATAGCTCGCGAAGACAAATGCGTCACGTTCCGCATGCGTTGCCCGGGAGTTTTTTGGAGCAGCAGTGAAGGACTCGCGGAGAAGTGCAATGACGTTGAGCGGCAGGACAGTGCCTTCAGGCTACAGGCAGTCAGGAGACCGGACGGTAGTCCATGATGTAACCGACCTTACGGAAAGGTCGGTTTTCCTTTTTGAGGACAGGTGATGCCTATGGACAACAAAAGTACGCGATAGAGAATACGTCATGCCCCCGGTCGAGGGGCGAAGGCAAGCAAACAAAGGCAGCAAGAGGAGAGAAAGATGAAGAAGCTACTTAGTATGGTGTTCATCATGGCTCTGATCATGAGCTTGGGGACAATCGCGCGGGCTCCGGCGGCGGTCGGAGGCTCGGGATTCGAGTACGCAACCGTTATCAATGTCCCGGATGATCATCCCACCATCCAGGAGGCCATCGATGCTGCGGGCGCGGGCGATGCCATGATTGTAGTAGCCGAGGGAGACTACGAGGGCTTCCTGGTGCTGGACAAGGCAGACCTGCGCATAGTGAGCACCGAGGGGGCGACTGTAACCTCCGCCACTTCTGTTCCCATAAACCGCGGAGAAATAGGTGAAGCATTGGTCATGGCCGCGGTCAATGACTCGGAAAATATCCTCGTCGAAGGCATCGACTTCGACGGAGCAGCGATTACCGGAGAGGAAGCGGTCGTCGGCATAGCATACGTGGACAGCACGGGCAGCATCCTTGACCTGACGGTGGAGAACATGGCCGGCACGGATGTGGGGGTGGGGGTTGCAATGATAGGTAATGGTGGAGGTGAGGTTACAGGGGCCACTATCATCGACAACAAGGTGGGGATGTTCTTCTACGATAACCCTGTAGTGGAGGCTCGCTATAACACTATCGAGGACAACACGTTATTCGGCGCGCTGAACCAGGGAACGGCGCCGGTGGACGCACTCTACAACTACTGGGGCAGTGAGTGGGGACCGTTTCATCCGGAGGACAATGCCACCGGCACGGGAAACCCTGTCAGCGACAATGTGGACTTCAAACCCTGGGCTTCCGGCCCGAGGTTCGCAATTACAGTCGAAGGTCCCGGCGAACACAATATAGACGCCAAAGCAGAGGCTGACACAGTGGTGCTAATAGAGGTGGAAGACCAGGCCTCCGGTCTGGTTCAGGCAACGAACGAGGGAGAAGCTATCATCGAGACTCGTTGCTCTATCGTTGATCTCACCGATAGCCCGGCGCCGGATGCCTCCCCTCCCGGCTTCTGGCAGTCACTCAACATGTACATTCAGGTGGGGGTGAAGAGCACCGGTCAGGTTTCCAGTGTGCGGATAGAACTCTACTATGGGAGTGAGCTGGCGACTCAAGCGCAGCAATTCTACAGACTCCTATGGTTGGACAAGGATGCAGGCCAGTGGAAGGAAGTTGAAGGAGAGAGCGGAGTCGAAACCTTCGCTGAACCAGACAGCGATGGCTACCTCGGTTACATGTACGTAGTATTGACAGAAGAGACAACGCCCGACGTGAGTTATCTGAACGACGGTGAATGGGGCGGCTTTGCAGGGCCGACCGATCCTCCGCAGCTTGGCTGCGCGATCGCCACGGCGGCCTACGGTACGGACACGGCACACCAGCTCCACATCCTGAGAGAGTTCAGGGACACGGTTCTCCTGCCCGACAGGCTTGGGGCCGGGTTTGTCTCTTTCTACTACCGAACCAGCCCGCCGCTAGCACGGCTTATCCGGAACCACGACATCCTGAGAACAGCGGTGAGGACGGGCCTTGTTGACCCGATGGTTGCGATACTGCATCGGACCCACCATCTATGGTCGGAGGAAGATTGACAACAACGGAGACCGCCGGGCAGTAAGTGAGTCTTTGCAGA
Organism: Dehalococcoidia bacterium; assembly: GCA_003567655.1. Classification (GTDB taxonomy): domain Bacteria; phylum Chloroflexota; class Dehalococcoidia; order GIF9; family AB-539-J10; genus RBG-13-51-36. The sequence continues at coordinate 4,438 of PWZA01000120.1, read as the reverse complement.
GTTGAGAGAAGGACACCGGAACCGGAAAGGAGAAAACGGTGAATAAGACCCTGAGAATCCTGTTTGCCGTCCTACTGGCAGCCAGTCTGGGAGTGGCGGCGGCGACGCCGGTGACGGCGCAGAACAACACTATTAACGTCCCGGGGGACTACCCCACAATCCAGGCGGCAATTGATGCCGCCTCAGATGGTGACACAATCGTGGTCGCGGCCGCCTCATATCCGGAGAACGTCACCGTTGACAAGTCGTTGACACTCAAGGGCGCGCAGGCAGGAGTCGACGCAAGGACGCGCAGCGGCGATGAAACGATCATTGAACCGGGCGAGGGAACAGGTATCAGAATCATCACAGCCGCCGGTCGCACTGTCGTGATTGACGGAGTGACCGTGCGCAACACCCTGCACGGAATCACAACCCCTGAACCTGCGATGGCTGCTGATATCACCGTCAGGAACGTGAGGGCCATCAACGCGGGTGAATTCGCGATCAGCCTCACCTTTACCGAGACAGTAACGGTTGAATACTGTTACGTCTCAGGCGCCGACTTCGGCATTAACGCGGGCGCACTTGAGCCGTTTCCAGCAACCGAGGCCACATTCAGGCACAACGAAGTCGTCAATACGAGGATTGGATTCACCGGGTTTCTCAAGAACTCTGTGCTTGAAGGCAACGTTGCGAGGGACTTCACCCAGCCGGGCACAGGCATCAGCGGACAGTTCATCAACACCGAGATCATAGAGAACACTGTAAGCGGCTACACAAAGGGTGCCGGAATCACTTTCGAAGGACACTACGGCCGGCCTATGCCTAGAGACGTGAGAGTGGAGGGCAATACCCTGGCGGACAATTCCATCGGTGTCTACGTCTTTGATACTCAGACAGAGCTTGACGGAATAACCCTCAACTTCAACAACATCGCCGATAACTCCTGGTATGGCATATGGAACGACGGAGGCGAGGCACTTGAGGCAACCAGAAACTGGTGGGGCGACGTCAGCGGTCCCGGCAGGACGGGGCCGGGCGAGGGCGACGACGTGTCCTCAAAAGTGCTGTACTCGCCGTGGCTGGGCAACCCGGTCGGCACGGAGCCGATGACCTGGGGTGTGGACACGACGGGCACCATCCAGGAAGCAGTCGACACAGCGGGAGACGGTGACACGGTAGTAGTGTCAATGGGCGAATATGAGGAGAGCCTGCTAATAGACAAGTCGTTGACGCTCCGATCACTGGCCGGCTATGAGGAGACGGCAATCATCGGTTCTGTGAGCCTGGAACTCGACGGAGAGACGGTGTTCTTCGGAGGCGATGAGACCGGTTTCACCATTGACGCCGACGGCAACGGCTTCGCCATAAGGCTGTCGGCCAGCAACGGCAGCGAGGTCACCATCAGGCAGAACAGGCTTACCAACGCCGTGGCAGGCATCACAAGCCAGGCCGGCTTTCTTGACGACAGCACCGTAAACGTCGAGGATAACAGGATCTTGAGAAATGAATACGGGATCTACCTGTCATCCATTGCCGGGGACAGCGCCGTGTTCGCGAACTTCAACAGCCTTGCCCAAAACGATGTCTACGGACTCTACGTTGAAGTCAGTACCGTCACCATTGAAGCCACCTACAACTGGTGGGGACATGCCAGCGGACCCAGCGGCGGCGTGGTCGACCCCGACACCGGTAGGGTTGCCGATGGCACGGGAAGCGCCGTTTCGGCAAACGTCCGCTTTGATCCCTGGATTACGGCTTTTCTGCATACCCTGGAGATATCCAGTACCAGCGGGGGTAGCCTGTACACTCCTGAAGAGGGGGTCCACACGTATGACGCCGGAACCGAGGTCGAGCTGGTGGCACTTACAGATACCTTCTACCGATTCGCCGGATGGACGGGAGATGTGGATACCGTCGCCAACGTCAGGTCGGCAGCAACCACCGTCACTATGGACGCCGACTACGTGATAACGGCCAACTTCAATCATCTTTTCTCGTGCTTCATCGCCACCGCAGCCTACGGCAGCGAAACGGCAGAGGAACTGGACGTTCTGAGGGAATTCAGAGACACGATTCTGCTGTCCAACCTCCCGGGCACCGGCCTGGTGACCTTTTACTATAAGACAAGTCCTCCGATGGCCGAACTCATCTCAAGACACGACGGCCTGAGAGCACTGGTGAGGGTGAGTTTCATCGACCCGATCGTGAAGACACTGGATCGCACCCGCGGCCTGTGGTCGGAGAGCCCGTCATAAGCCCATCAGCACTGATTGGGGCTCGACCGGCAGTCAGTAAGGGGCATAAAGGAAGTCCATACAAGGGGCAGGGGGAAGCCCGGCCTCCTCCCTATCGCCTGGGTTCGCTTATCCGATTTGGCAATTGGCACAGAACCCCCTCCGACACACCCCGGATATACGCGACATGTGCCCGCGAGTGCCGGAGATGCTATACTATGAACCGGAACTCTTGGTCAGTGAGATCTCTGCTAACTGAGACCTGCTGGCCTCATTTCAGCAAACTACAGAGCAAGGGGGCACGATGAGAACAAAAGAACAATACATACAGGGACTGGCCGGGATGAGACGAAACGTCTACTTCAACGGCGAGCTCATCGACCGCACAGACGAGCTACAGATGGACTGCATAAACACCATCGGCACGACATTTGATGAAGCGGCGAAGCCGGAGAACGAAGGCCTTTGCACCGCCGTTTCTCATCTGACCGGAGAGCGTATCAACCGCTTCACGCACATCCACCAGAACACGGACGACCTGCACAAGAAGCAGGACATGACCCGCATGCTCTGTCAGAAAGTGGGCGGATGTATCCAGAGGTGTATGGGCATAGACTCCACCAACGCCATGTATAACGTGTCCTACGAAGCAGACAGGATGAATAACGGGGCCACCTCATATCATGAGAACTTCAAGCAGTGGCTGCTGCGCTTTCAGAGAGAAGACCTGGTAGGCTGTTGCGCACAGACCGATGTCAAGGGCGACAGACTGCTGAGACCTGCCGACCAGCCCGACCCCGATGCCTACGTACGCATCAAAGAGAGGCGCAGCGACGGCATCATAGTGACCGGCTGCAAGCTCCACATCTCGGAGGCATCGGTTGCCGATGAGGTGCTGGTGGTGCCCACTCGGGCCTTGCGACCGGAGGACCAGGACTACGCTGTCGCCTTCGCCGTCCCCGGAGACTGGGAAGGGATGAAACAGGTGGTTACTATCCATAACCTCAGGCCCAGAGAACACTTCAAGCGCGGCTTTCAGCCGGGCGCTACCGACTCCTACCTGATATTCGATGACTGCTTCGTGCCATGGGAGAGGGTCTTCCTGGCTGGCGAATGCCAGCACGGCGGAGCGCTGGCGCTTCTCTTCGCACTGTTCCACCGTCATTCTTATTCCGGCTGCAAGCCGGCTATCGGAGATATCATCCTGGGAACCGCCGCGCTCGCCGCCGAGGTGAACAACATCCATAAGACGCCGCACGTGCGGGAGAAGCTGTCCGAGATCATCATGACAACTGAACTCGGCTACGCAGCGGGATATACCGCCTCCGCGCTGGGGAAACCCGAGGTGTACATACCTGGCATAGGGTTCGTGCCCTACGGCCCAGGCTCCTACATACCCAATTCGATCTACTGTAATGTCGGCCGTTGCCTCACCGGTGAGGCCGTCTATCATGAAGCAGAGATGCTCTGCGACATCGCCGGCGGTGTCGTGGCTACCTTCCCTCACGAGAAGGATTTTCTCAACCCGGAGATCCGTGACCTGCTCCTGAAGTACACGAAGCGAAATCCCGACATGCCCGTTGAGGACCAGGCACAGTTCTGGCGCTATCTGGGCGACATATTGTGCTCGGCCAGCGGCGGGATAAACAGCATCGGCAGTTACCACGGCGGCGGCTCCCCCATAATGGAGCAGATCGCTATCACAACTCAGTACGACATCGAGTCCCGGAAGAAGCTGGTCCGGCACATCGCCGGAATGAGCGGCGGAGATCATGACGCACTGAGTAAGCAGATGACGCCAGAATCCAAAGCCAAGTCAGCCAGCACAGCCACTTGACAAACACCTGCCGTTTTGCTAACCTTAGAGTGTCCCAAGTAACCAAACTTCAATCCGGCGAGTGAGGATCTAGCCGCCGATTAGGTGAAAGCCGAAAGGTGCCGGGAGGTAAAAGGCCCGGTACAAGGTAAGCAGAAGCTGAAAGGCAGGTGGGTGGAAAGCCAGAAATAGGGAGGTTACTTGGGGCGTTTCTTTCTCGGGTTATACTGCTCTTGACCTCACAGTGATCAGATTCCTCAGTAAGGGGTACAACCGATCCTCTTATCGACTGTCGGTCTTAGCCTTCTATTATCTCCGGCTCAAGTATGCCGATGAAGGGAAGATTGCGGTATTCTCCCCTGTAATCGAGACCGTAACCCACAACAAACTCGTCAGGGACCTC
>PWZA01000027.1 GCA_003567655.1 Dehalococcoidia bacterium | reverse complement strand
GGACGAACAGGACTCCAAAGACCTGGAGGTGCCGGCCGTGCCCGTCTATATCCAGGAGAAGATTCACCCCAAGCATATCATCGAAGACCTCCGTGCTCAGGCTAAGGAAGGCAGACCCAGCCAGTTGGACCTCTTCTCGGATTTCAACGGTCTCCAGTTTGAGGAACTGGTGGAGTTCTACCAGCACGAACAGAGTTGGACCAACCGCATGATTCTGGGCGACTCCCTGCTGGTGATGACCTCACTGGCTGAGAAGGAAGGGCTCAAGGGCAAAGTTCAGATGATCTACATAGACCCGCCCTATGGTATCAAGTTCGCATCCAACTGGCAGGTGAGCACCCGCAAGCGTGATGTAAGAGATGGTAGCATCGGTGACGCCACCCGCCAACCAGAGCAGATAAAGGCCTTCCGTGATACGTGGAAACTGGGAATCCATTCCTACCTTGCGTACCTGCGGGACAGGCTGGTGGTTGCACGTGACCTGCTGACCGAAACCGGCAGCATCTTTGTCCAGATAGGCGACGAGAATGTTCACTTGGTGCGATGCCTTATGGATGAGGTATTCGGGAGTGAGAATTTTTGCGGCATCATTGCCTTCAATAAGACAGGCGGGTTCACTGGCTTGTTACTAGCTACTGTTACCGACTATCTTGTCTGGTATGCGAAGAAACAGGAGGATGTAAAGTACCGCCAACTCTACTTAGACAAGGAAGTCGGAGGCCAGGGCACAGGACAATACACATGGGTTGAATCTAGCGACGGAGAAACCAGACAACTCACTGGTGACGAATTAGCTGATCCCGCATCAATACGCAGGGGGTTGCGTGTCTTCTCACATCAAGGCGTTGCATCACAAGGGCTAAGCGCCACCTCATCAGGCCCGTTTGTGTTCAACGGGCGAACCTATCTGCCGCCAGCGAGTTCTCACTGGAAAACGACTCCGGACGGGATGCACAACCTTGCACTGGCGAATCGCCTCATGGCTCTCGGGAATTCCCTTCGATATAAGCGACACATTGATGATTTCCCCGCCTTTCCTATAAACAACATCTGGATGGACGCTGGAACTAGCGGGTTCGCAGACAAGAAGGTTTTTGTTGTGCAGACTAATCCGAAAGTCATTGAACGCTGCATCGTCATGACCACCGACCCTGGCGATCTGGTGCTGGATCCGACGTGCGGCAGCGGTACTACTGCCTATGTGGCGGAGCAGTGGGGACGGCGCTGGATAACGGTTGATACTAGTCGTGTGGCGTTAGCACTAGCCCGCACACGCTTGATGGCAGGTAGATTCCCGTACTATCTGCTCGCCGATTCTCCCGAAGGCGTCAAGAAAGAGACCGAGCTAACCGGCAGGACGCCGCCTGACTTCAAGACCACGGGAGACATAAAAAAGGGCTTTGTCTACAAGCGGGTGCCTCACATTACCCTTAAGTCCATAGCCAACAATCCGGATATCAAGGAAGACATGACCAGAGACGAAATCGATGCTGCCATCGCCCGCCATGCTGAGACGGAAATCATCTACGACCGGCCCTATGAAGACAGCAGACGTATCCGTGTTACGGGCCCCTTCACCGTGGAGAGTCTTTCGCCCCACCGGGTAATAGCAGTTGACGAAGAAAGGCCATTTGCAGAGAGCGAGGCACAGAAGGAAGCCGGATTTGGTCAGTTTGAGACGATGATTCTGGACTACCTTAAGAAGGCGGGGGTGCAGAATACCGTCAAGAATGAGCGCCTGAAATTCGACCGCCTTGATCCATATGCCGGCGAATGGCTCCACGCCGAAGGCGAGTACACTGAGAAAGATGGCACCACGCGTCGTGTAGCGGTTTGCATTGGCCCGGAGCATAGTACTGTCGGACCGGCACTGGTGAAAGAAGCTGCCAAGGAAGCGGTGAAAGGAGTGGGCTTTGACCTGCTGGTCATCTGCGGCTTCGCCTTCGACCCTCATGTCTCAGAAGAAGCCAGGCGCTATGGCAAGCTGAATATCCTTGTTGCCCGCATGAATCCTGATCTGGCAATGGGTGACGAACTGCTCAAGACCACCGGAGCCGGTAACCTGTTCATGGTCGTCGGCGAACCGGACGTGGACATCAGAAGAGAGAAAGACGGCAAGGTAGTCGTTGAGATTAAGGGCGTGGATGTCTACGATCCGACCACCGGCCAGATACGCAGCAACACAACCGAAGATATCGCCTGCTGGTTCATCGACACCGACTACAACGAGGAAAGCTTCTTTGTGCGCCACGCCTACTTCACCGGTGCCGAAGAACCGTACGATAGGCTAAAGCGAGCGTTGCGGGCTGAAATCGACGAGGCCGCCTGGTCGTCCCTATACTCCACGATGAGCCGCCCCTTCGACCCACCCACGACCGGCAAGATCGCCATCAAAGTCATAAACCACTATGGTGATGAGGTGCTGAAGGTGTATGAGGTGTCGTGACAATGCGCTCAAATCATCCGGAGGTGAGTCATGCCAATCTACGATGATAGGTGGCTGTTTCACGAGAAGGCTGGAGGGAAATGTGAATGGTGCGGGAAGAAACTGACTTGGGCAAACCGAGGTCGTGAAGGCAGAGGTTCGTGGGAACTACACCACCATCCGCCGAAGTCTCACATGACCCGAACCTTCGGAGGAGAGATCTCCCCGGATATGATCATGCTCTTGCGTATACTGTGCTGGGACTGTCATAGGAAGACCCTCCGTCCGGATTTCCCCGATGCAGCTGAGTTTCTGAGATAGGCGGTATGATCTCGGTCTCCACGATGACAGGTGAAGCATTCGGTTCGTGATCAGAACATCCGTATTCTCTGACCGTACAACGCTTCTGACCCGCCACAGGCTTCGAGTTTCCATCAGAACTGCAGCGAGGGCGTCATTTATCGTGTGTTCAGTTGTTGCCATCTTCTTGATTCCTGCTCAGCCGTAGCTAGTAAGCTCGTCTGAGATGTTCCTAGTCTACAACTCAACTCTGACTGGCAGAAGCATTCGCCACGTCAGCTAGAACGCTAGCGGCTCGAAATGCACGAGTTCCAGCGCTGCCGCCAGGGCAGCCAATGTCACTCTAGCACAAAGCCTCATGCTTGGCTAACCATCTGAGCTGAGTTCTCCAACCCTGGTCATTCAGTTGGTCGCTGGCGCGCCCTCCGTCCCACAAACCACGCCGGCAGCTACTCAACGGCAATCCTCATCTTCCTGGCCCTGCCCGTAGCATGTGCCATCGCCACCCTACCGGCACGCCCCCCACGCAGGGGCTGAATGGTAAACTGTCGCACCTCACGATGCGATGGGGGGTTTCAGGTAGCGACTTGACGATTTGTGTTCGAAACTTCAGGGACAAGGCACTTCGTTTGTGCCGGAGTTGCCAGGCGTGGTGTCACACCAATCGCAAAGCAACGCTCTCACCATATTGGCAACGTACATTCCCAGAGCTCGCGGCACGCCGTTTCCAACCAACCAGTAACCGTGCCAATTCGTCGGGTGGAAGACCATCCAGTCTGGATACCCCATAAGCCTGGCTCCCTCTCTCACAGTAGTCATACGACAATGTGCGTAGTGTATTGGTCGGGCGGCTGTATGAGAGCCTTTATCAGCTTTGGTTCCAGCCCTGATGGTCGGAGAGGGCTTGCTTCGTGCCAGTCTTGCTCTACGACCAATGTGGTCGTATGCTCCTTCCGCCAGACCGGCATACCTCTCGTTGACCTTAGCCGTGTGTTGTGTCCTCTTGCAGCCCGTAACAACAAACGGGTTCCAGCCAGCCCTCGGTACCGACTTATCCGCAGGCATTATACTCACGAGCCTCATGGCTCGTGCGAAATCGCCAGCTGGAACACCCATCAAAGAAGAGGGCATTTCATCATCAGCCAAGAGCTCGCAGTCGTCCACATCGGGCAGATCATCCAGTGCTTCCCCTGCGGTTACGGGCCGAGCATATCGAGGTGCTGCAGCCTGCCTGTTAGGACAGATGCCCATGCTCCGGTTGATCCCAACGATGAACACGCGCTTCCTCTTCTGGGGATCCCCGAACTCCGCAGCGTTCAGCAACAGCGGCTCTGAGACTTCATACTTGTCATTCACTGCTCCTAGGGCTGCCTGCAGGAAGGGGCCGATTTTGGCATCCCCAAACGTATTCGCACTACAGGCAGCCTCTATGTCCATCTTGATACGTTTGGTAGCTTGTAAGACCTCCTGTGGCACGTTTGAGTTTGAAAGGGACGACAGCATTGACATGATGTCAGCATCCTCGGCAGAACGCGCCAACTGAACCAAACACTCCGCTATCGCTATCTCAGCAATATCCACCATACAACCACCTAGTGCTGCCAACACCCTCACTGAATCGGTCCCGTACATCACCAAGATGTGTTCTTGCAGTTCCCGTCGCAGGCAATTATAGGCGTTCTCAACCACTGCATCGCACATGCCGACCTCCAGGATAGATGGCTCGACCTCATCTCTGAAGCTCCGAATCGACTCAGCTACGGCACGCTTGCGTTTGCGTTCATCATACACAAACTCTCTTGGACTACTCGCTGTAAGCTCTGGAAGCGATGCAGCAATGAATACAGCAGGCGGCCCGACCGACCTGGATTTCATCTTGAGCAGATCAAGGCTACTTGAAATGAGGCCAAGCTTTGCTACGCCAGGGACATTCTCCATGACGAAGAAATCTGGCTCGAGTTCCGCGACCACATCCATGAAGCTGTGGACCAGGGAACTGCGGCTATCAGCAGGGTTTCTTTCCCCTATGGCTGAAAAGCTCTGACAAGGCGGACCTCCTACAATACCCCACAGCCTTCCTGGATGAATACCGAACTCAGCTAAGCCGCCTTTGCTCAGTATTGACGTTAGGTTTCCGACGTCGGCCTGAATAACATGGCAGTGCGGAAAATTGCTCTTGAAGCTCCTACAGGCTAGTTCATCATCATCCACCGCCAGACAAGCCGTGAAGCCCGCGCTTTCAAAGCCGAGTGAAAGTCCGCCAGCCCCGCAGAACAAGTCCACTATTGCTGGTCTGTTCTCGGGGAGATCATCGATGCCTAGAAAGAGGTTATCGAACGCACTGCCTAGCCTGTTCTGCCAAAACCTCCAATGAGCTAGAGATCTGAACTCATATCCTCCTTCGGTCAAGGTCCATGCGCACTCACCCTCCAATTCTTGCCTCTCGACCAATCCGATAGATTCAGCAAGCTCTAACAGCGTGCGAACACTCCCCGAACCAGCTACTCTGAACACCTCACGCCCAACATCGGCCAGCTCGTTCTCTGTGAACCTCTCGCCGCTCTTCAGTAGGAGCCAAGTGGCCTGCATCTCGAAGCCTGTTGGCTTCTTCTTACTCGGAGCGTGAGTCTTCGGAACAGGAACTCTCAATGCCTACTCACTCATATCTCGCTGTCCACAAACCAGGGATAGTAGCGGTATAGACGGGCATACTCTGCTATATCTCTCCGTGGTATGTCCGGACAATCAGCTGATACACAGGGTAGTTGACGATCTAAGTGCTTTCGTTCTTTGAAGGTCAGCCTGGGTGGCCTTATTGCGAATGGATCGCAACCAGACCTGAAGAATTGGAGGTCCGTGAGGCGGGATCGGTCATATCGGTATGTATCTTCACGATCCAGAAAGATCCAGCCGACAGTTATCATTTTGACCCCGTCGGAATAGCGGAAGTGCATTATCTGTTGGGCCCTTATTCTAATCGCATCTTGTCGGGCTGCATTCTCCTCAGACAATGCCTGATCGATTGCGGAAGTAGTAAGCCGATGTATGACTCTGCCTATGTCTGACAGGTGGCATGCCTTAAGGTCATCTGGTACCTTTCCATCTAGTGCGTCTCGAAGCAGTTCTAGTCGTAGTTCCAAATCCGGCGGGCTTCCCGCGGGGAAATCAAGGTTTGTCGCTCGGGTCGTAACTATGAGCACACTGGAGGAGACGAGATTGCGTGCGAGGAACGTCACATCATCCTGTACTCCTGCACCGATTTTGTCGTCATAGTCGAGCCATACGACGGCAGGTTCGGTCCAGTTCAACCTTGGTAAGACGTCCGTAGTGTTTCCGTACTCTGTCTTAACACAGCGGAACGGTAGATTGAAATCAACGCGGCCCTGTTTCCCCGTCTCTTTTTCGATACTGAACATCTCACGAATACCGAAGATCTTGTGATAAAGAACGAAGTCCGTGAAAAACGTGGAGCCTAGGCCGACATACACATATTCGCTCACTGGCCTGAACACACGCAGGTGCCCCAACATCTCGCCGATCATCTTCCTCTCGATGCACTTTGCGGGGCGAATAGTGTAGTCGATCTGCTCGAAACTAGGCCTATTCCTCATCGTCGCTGCACTCATTCTCCAAATACCACTCGACGACTGCCTCAACGGCTGCCTTATTGCTCTGGACCCGCAGACACTTGGCAAGACGAGCTATGTCTGCTCTCGAAACCTGGATCCTCACCCAGACGAGTTCAGGAGTTGGTTTTGGAGGTACTGCTCTGTACGTGAACTTGGGAGCCGTGGGCACCCGCATCGGAGAGGCGTAGGATGCTTTCTCAAGTATGTTTGTGAGAATACGCTTGTCTTCCGGTTCGTCCAGTTCTTTGTCCACTCTATTGAGGAAATCGATCACCGTGCGCGTATGGCTAATCATTCTGGACTTGGCCGAACGATAGACGTCGGACGTAACATCAATGCCATCCTTTGTCGTATTCCACGGCAATTTGCTGGCATCTTCGCTATCGAAGTACACACACCCCCGGAACCTAGCGAACTGATAGTGCATTCTGGGGATTGCTTGCTCAACCGACTCTCCCCACCCTGTCAACTCGGTCTGATCGTGTTCGACGACCATTCTCCCGTTGCAGTAAACGTACCATCCTGCCTGAATCCGCTTCGCGTCACCAACACCGGCGTAGAGGGTCATCGAGACCCCGTCAAGTTGAGCAGATTCGTATGCCGGCAGCAACTCTTGACCGAGATAGGCAAATTTGACAGACGTGCCAGGGATCGCTGTGCCGTTAAGTTGAATGCCCACCCCTCCGTTGATATATCCTTCATGCCGTCTACCGATGGCCTCTCTAAGCTGAGCACAGAAATAGGGAAGCCTGAATAGGGCGGCGACGTTCTCGTGCAAACCAGTGACCCTGATCAACGTTCCCAGTTGGTCGTCAGACGGTACAGATGCCAGCTCATTAACGGTCATTGGAAGAAACCAAGAGTCGGGGTCGTCGTTCTCCTGCCATCTGGGTATGTCCAGGTCTATCTTGAAAGAATGACTCCTTGTAGTCGACTCAATATGAACGTGCCGACCAAGTTTGAAGATCGCTCGTTTCATCCCAATCCCGTATACCCCCAATGACTTATCAGGAGGCTTAGCTGCAGGATCCCTCCCGAACCGAAATGCATAGTTCCTAGCTACGTCGACATCTATACCTCCGCAGTTGTCCTCTATAGAAAACTCGTCGGAGTTCACCTTGATTTTGATAGACAATCCATGGTAAGGCCCGCTTCCTCGCAGACGTCGGGCGCCGTCCATACAATTATCAATCAAGTCAAGTATGGCAGAATCTAGACTGATATCCTTGACCAGGAATTCTACGAAGAATGCTTTCGTCGGATTCGCTTTGGCGTGCTCAATAGCCATTGCCTATTCCTCCGTTCTCGAGGCGGTATCGCTCTCGCTAAGCCAGCCAAGAATGCTGGGCAAAGTTTCTGAAGCCGATTTCTGCGTTCGCAGTTGGCATTCCCAGACCACCAGTGTCCGCCAGCCCGCTCTCTCGAGTTCTTGTAAATTCAGACGGTCACGGTTCCTATTTCCTTCGACCTTTGCTCGCCAGTAGTCTGTTCTGGATCTAGGTAACCGCCCCCGAGAGCAGCCTTCGTGACCATGCCAGAGACAACCGTTAACGAATATGGCGGTCCGGCACCTCAGATTGGCTATGTCTGGCTTGCCTGGGATATGCCTTGGATGTATGCGATATCTGACGCCATGGTGCCATAAGTACTTCCGTACGAGTAACTCTGGCTTAGTATCCTTGCCTTTAACTGCCGCCATAATTCGGCCCCGTTTTGAGCCGTCGTAAATATCCATCTCTTACCCCATTATAGTTGCGGTGATGAGATTGTTCAAGAGAGACGAGGATTTCGCACCATATCTATCTCGCCCCCGACCCTATCATGAACACGAAAACCGTCAGGAAACGATCTGACGATCTGCGTTCAGGAATCCGGGGACACCATACCAATCAGGCCACGCCAAATCAAGTACTATGCACCCAAGACGCCCGGGCGAGCGGTCTTTGAGATTTCTCGCGATGAGTCGGGGTAGGTTGGTACTCCCGAGATGATGCTGGCGGGAATCCCGGGGACCACTTTCCGATTTTGCCCGCAGCAGACCAAGCGTAGCGTCAGCAGTATCGCACAACGCCTCCTAGAGCCCCTCATTGACAGCACCTCTTGGATGATCTATAGTGCTTATGCAGCAGGATCAAGAAGAACTCTGCGCATCAGCTGTCAGGGGGTACTAACATGGCTATTCCAATCGAAGAGAGCATACAGCTGCCGCTCCTGCGAGCGATTGCCGATGCAGGAGGTGAGCTGCCTTCAAAGGCGGCAGTATCGCGAGTAGCGGCCTTCTTCCCCGAACTGACCGAACACGACATGAATCTGAAGTTGCCCTCTGGCTACGGACTGCTGTTTCCGAATCGTGTTCAGTGGAGCCGGCAGCGACTGGTCCAACTGGGTTATCTGTATCGGGAGCCTAGGGGAGTATGGCGCATAACCGCTCAAGGCAGGAAGTTCTTGGAGGATCATTGGGCTGGCTGGCAACCGCGCTATTCATCTCGTCAACGTGGTGCGATAGTTGAATATAGCAGAGCCGAGACGCAGAAGCATGAGGATGACCTTGTGCACGATTCTGAGCCAGCGCCCGAACTCCCGCTACCGCGACCTCACGAGCATCTCAAGGAGCTGTTGAGTCAAGTCGGAGACATACTCGGTTACTACCCTCAAACGGAGGTTCATGAGTCTCCGTATGTGTATGACGTTGTGTGGAAGACCTTCCCTCAGGCGCAGAGACCGAGCTTCGTATTTGAGGTGCAGGACAAAGGGAATCTGATCGAAGCTCTGGCAAAGCTGCAACACGCAAGAGATACTTGGGGAAGCAGGCTCTTCCTTACAGTGACGGGCGATCGCGACCGGAGACGGGTTGATAAGCTGGTAGCACCTCTGCTTGCAGGGACGTTTCATCGGTTAGCAAGGGATCTCGTGCTGCTTGACCCAGAGCAGGTAGAGGGGCTATACGGAGCCCTGAACCAGAATCGAGACCTCATCCGAAAACTGCTGCAGGAATAGCTGACAGCGGAATCGGGCGACATCTCACCGATCGGGCGTGCTACACGTAGCTGTCATATGCCTCCCTCCAACAGGATAGTGTCCCCTCACACTCGGCACGGCGCTTCTCCTATAGTCCTGGTGATCATGATCAGTATGCATCACTTCACTTGCTGAACGCCTCCACCTCAATCGGCGCTGTTATGCCGGTAACCGTGATGCTTTCGCCTGCACCCAGTTCGAACATCTGCTCCCCTCCGG
>PWZA01000188.1 GCA_003567655.1 Dehalococcoidia bacterium | reverse complement strand
TTATGGCAGGGGAAAGAGCCCGTAGGCGTTGAGCAGGTGAACGAAGTGATCGCAGACGAATGGCAGAAAGTGAAGGAGGCGGTTAGGTCATCGCCAGCAGCACGGGAGGCTTTCCGTAAGTATTTGGAACGCGCCATCTCTGAACAGATAGACAGCTTAATTGAACAAGATAAAGCTGAGTTAGAGTCATTCGGAATCGTAGAGAAGGGTCCATAAACTGGTTCCAAAGAATGAAGCTGATCCCACGAACAAGTCAACCAGGACAACGATACAGGGCAGTTGCTTAACCGCCTCGATGTTAGCGGGCACTCGACGCCGGCCAGGGCTGGGCAGCAGGAATTCCGGGAATAACGTACTTATCGGGCCAAACCCAGAAAGACCTTAACCGTCGACAGGCGATCACACATTACTGACGATTGTTGAGCCAGATGTGGTCTTACGGTACGTCGTTTTGTAGTCCCTAGTCTCTGTAGCGTCTCGCCACCAGGTCAGCAACCTATTGACAAGCTTGTCGATCATGCTACAATACTCCTAGATACTAATACTAGATACTAGCTAGTTGATGACATAGGGGTTGCAATCAGATGCGTTTGTCACAAGGACTTCCATGTTACCGACCTGCTCAGACGAGCACTACCGGACGTATCACTTCTGTCTTCTTGGGTCCTGCAGTTCAGTCACCTTCACACTTTCAGAACACAACCTGTTCCTGGGTGGCCAGACACTGTGCCGCAGCGGCAACCACGCCAGCAGCGTCAGTGAGGTCAGCACACACAGAGGAGGATGCATCATTTACAGTACATTACCACATAATGAAGATTGACGTGGTTAGATTGCACACAATGAGGAGGGGACAAAGTGTTTGCTTCGAATAGGATGAAGATCATTGGCATTGCGGCAGTGGTGATCGTGATCATCGTTGTCGTTGCCGCAATGACCGGCGGCAGCGAATCGCCCGCCGACGTGGCAATAGCCTTCTACAGAGCGGGCAACGGTGGCGACTATACAAGGGCATACAACTACCTCGCTCCAGAGACTCGAATAGGTTGGGAGATGATGGGAGCTTTCATGTCGAGATTTGACAACGCAATGGACGCAGCTACGAAGAACGGCGACATCACCCGAATCGATGTAACTGATGCAATCCAATACGGCGGCACGAGTGCCACTGTTAGACTGACGCTCAACTACAGGGATGGCAGTCAGAGGCAGGACGTTCTCACGCTAACAAAGGTAGATAGACGATGGAGGATCTTTTCCAGCACTCTGCTTCTGACTCCCTAGTTTCAGGTGGAGCGATCGAGACGGGGCGCCTCACGTGAAAACAACAATCGTTGTACTGCTAATCATGGGAACGCTTGTCTCAGTGCTCGTCGTAATCCCTCAGTTTCAGGGATACGGTATCCGCACTCTGCCAGGAAGGACTGAGTATTTGTCTGAGCCTGAACAGAAAGCACCGGAAAAGGATGCAGTGGCGTATATCGCAAGACCGTCCGCAGAACTTGGCAGGCAGCTTCTATCTCCTTCAGTTTCGGACCAGTCCAAGGAGAATGCCTGGGCCAGCGCGAGGGGTAAGTGGGTATTGTGGAAAGGCGCTATACGCAGCATTGAGCCAGCAATCAACCCCAATCGTATTGTCCTGGTAGATGAGTACCAAGCTCCAATGCCTTTATATACACAACGCTTTGCTGTAGTGGTGGAGTTTGACTCCCAGCAGAGTAAACGGCTGAAGAAGCTGGAGGTAGGACAGACGGTGTACTTCCGAGCAAGACTGGTGGAGAAGGAGTTTAGGCTGGCAGACGTCTACAGATACGGGCTGGATTTCAGTTCACATGTTCTCTCATTGGACGAGGGTCAGATTGTGGACGACGATCACGTGGCCGCCATATTGGCTGACCTCGCTTATATAAGCTATGAACAGATAGACCGCCTGAGTGTGGCTGCTAAGAGAACTCACGACGTCATGGACTATTTCGAGCGCAGGGCCAACGTCAGTTCAGACGTGCGATGGCAGTTGATGGCGGCAGCAACAAGGATTGCCGGTATCCGCTTGCCGCATGACCCCCCGATGAGCGAGAACGGCTACACCGAATCTGGAGGGATTTCCATCACGGTAGTGAAGAGGGAAGCTGCGCTGGCAAAGTCAAAGATTGAGCAAAGTCTGGCATCAACCCTGACCCTTCTACACACTCTGGATGAACCACCAGGCTTTGACCACCATATCATACACGAGGCCAAGCAGAGTAACGCAAGGATGGTCACTGCTAACGAGGATTTCGTAGAAGAAATAGAGGTCCTTCGAGATGAGGACAAGCGTCGTGGTGAGATAGGCATTGGCGATCTCACTTGGTTCGGGATTGGGCAGATCCTCGGTTGGCCTGCGTCACTGGTAATCTCTGTAGTGAATTCTGCAGCACGATTCGGGGAAGATCTTGGATATCTCCCCCTTTATGATGGCATGATAGTGATATGTGAAAGGCAGCTACACATAATCGGACTGACCGTTGACCGTGTCCTCAATAGTGCCGTCGACGCTATTGAGGATGCCATAATGGTATACTGACAGAGAGTTGGAGATGCTGTTACCGCCTCGGCAATGTGCACTCACTCAATCACTGATTGTTACACCCGGCCACTTGAGGCCGAGGCACCCTGGTCAGGCGGTTTATGGCCAATGCGAATACCGATACACCGGGGAGCGCGCTCCTGGCACGTTGATCCCCGGCATCAATCGCTATCACATTGTTGGTACATCAGCAAGGCCAAAGAAAACGCTATAGGAGGTAAGCACATGTACAAGGCAGCACGTGAACTACAGAAGGCATTCCTGGCCGGCGAGGAGGTTGAGAAACTCCTGGTAAATCTGGAGGAACTCAAATCCGATGGGTCTGTTACCGACGAACAATACGGTTACCTTAAGAAGGATTATGAGGAGAGGCTGACTGCTGCTGGTTCAGCAGTGGCACAGCAGAGGGCTGAGATCAAACGCCGATTGGAGGACTCTCGGACGAGCCTGGCAAACAGCAAGCTGGAGTCAGACAGGCTTGGCGTTAGGTTCAAAGTGGGTGAACTGCCCCTCGAAAAGTATGAACGGGCGGATCGCAGGTTGCGAAAACGGATAGACAGTACAGAAGCCGAGCTAGCAGAGTTAGAGAGAATCCTTGGGGCGAACTCCGCAAGCGACATTGGCATGTTACCCGCCGCGTCTGGGAAGCTGTCGCCGGGAGCACAGAGGCTCTCGATACCCGAAGCCTCATCGTTTACAGCGTTCGTAAGCTCGGTCGGAGAGGTTGCGAGTCCCAGAACCAGACTTCTGGGCCTCGTGGGTGGACTGTTCTTGTTCATCAGCGTCTTCATGCCTTGGGGTTCAGCCGGAGGTTTTGGCTTCACCATTAGCTATCCCGCGGCAGACCTTAGCGGGCACCTGACAGCGGCAGGCGTCATCTTCGGACTCTTCGCCATAGGGGCCGTCTTCTTAGCTGAGTCTCAGACCAAGGGATTTGTGCATGTAGTGGCGGGTGCTATCGCGCTACTAGTCTTCTTGATTGCCATGACTGTGCCGAACCGTGAACTGGGAACGAGCATCGTGGGGGCGATGTCCAGAGGCTGGATAAGCATGGGGGCCGGGATTGTCTTCTACATCATCGCGGCTATTGCGATGATCGTTGGCGGCGTCTACGAGCGTCGTGAAGGATAGACGGGCCTCTTAGGCTCGCGTCATAGCAGGAGAGAAGTCACCATAGGAGGGGCATATGAGAAAATTCGGTACATCTCTGATAGCTGTGGCATTGATCCTCATAACGGCAGGCTGTGGTCCCGCTGCCACGCGTTCCGCTCCTTGGCATGAGATGTCCCTTTCAGAAAAGGAGTCGGTCGTTGTACTCAGAAGCGGCACTCCTTATCACGGCACTGGCACAGCGATTGGCAAGGCGGAGTACCTGGACTTGTCAGCTTGCGAACTCCTTGACAAGGTCTTCGACAGAAATCTGACTGAACTGCAGAGGGAACAGCTCTGGAACGCATATAAAGGCGAAAGCGTGAGATGGATAGGCAAGCTCGAAGACGTAGAATCGCTACGAAGTGGAATCAGGGCCGCCTTCTCTCCGGGCATTGAAGTTGTTTTCGATGAGTCTCAGATGGCCACTCTGTCAGCGTTGAATAAAGGTGAACTCTGTATGTACTCGGGCACGTTGGAGAGTTTTGGATACTCATACACGCTCAGGCTAGGGAACGGCAAAGTGATAGTGCCAGAAGTGGTATCGCTCCTATGGGAGAAAGAGGTACCTGTTTTCAACGAGATGGAACTGCATATGGCACTGCCCTCGCAACCGGCTTTTCTGGTCATGAATGACAGAATATTCAAGGGGCCCGGTGAGATGACGACATGGTTCGGAGACTTCAAGGTATTCGGCATCAACAGGATCACAGGAGAGATCACATGGGAAAAGACGTTGCCTCCACCAGAGTCTCCCGCACAAGGTATCCAGCACGCAGGAAAACTGGTCGCAGCAGACAACGGCAGTGTCTACGTCGTTGTCTGGTTCCAGGAGCATTTTAGAGGGCAGGCAGCCTATCGAGATACTTACACGGTCTTCGCCCTAGATAGTGTTACTGGAAGGTTGACGCTACAGAGGTCGCTAGTATACGAATACGGGGGCCTGTCTTTCTTGCTTTCGCGTTACAAAGAGCGTGAAGACGCGATCAACGATCTGATAAGGTCGATGGCTGGCCGCGAACTAGTGTTCTGCACCGAGCAGGCGTTGTCCAGAGAGGCAACCTATGGCGACCTGGTGTTCAAGTGGACTCATAGATGGTATGGGCTTCAGGCCTGTGACAGAGTAACCGGCTGCGTACTATGGTCAAGACACGTCGCCGATCCAGTCGTGTACGTCGAGACGAGTGATGCAACACTGCGTGTGCTCACGACGCAGAAGTATTACGCCTTTAAGCTGGCTACAGGGTCACAGGTCACCCTTACCTTGTATGCGCACGAAGGGAGTTCGAGCGGACCGGTCATCATTGGCGCAAAGGTCACTGGTCAGGACGGTGCTGGTAATCCCTTCAGCCAGACCACCAACTCCAATGGCTATGTCACCATTACCGGTGTACCGGGTACCTGGAGTTTCACGCTGTCCAAGATCGGCTACGAGACCAACTCGTGGTCTCAGGGCATCACTACGACCGAGGAGAAAGAGGTTTACCTCACGAAACAGGGTACTCAGAGTTTGGCCCAGCTCATCCAGTCGTTGACAATATCCAGTGTTCCGGTGACCGTTAGCGGTCAGACGTTCCTCATTCTCACGTTGGAGCATCGTATCGACCCAACTACCTTGAAGGTCGTGGCGGGTTCCGGGCAGACCACGGTCTATGTGGATTCTGATGGGAATCCGGTTTCCGATGGAAGCATTGCTCAGAAAATCGGGATCATAGATACTGCCCGCGAGATGGAAGACCCACAGTTGTCGCAGAGAATTGTGTTACTGGGAGAGGTGAGCGAGGCGATATCTCAAGTAGGCTGGAACCGATGGGTGAATGTCGTTAGCAGCGGTGTGGTTGATCATGTTAAATGGCAGACGGAGTACAACTTCGAGGACTTCATGGGATTTTGGGACCCCGCAAGAACAACGTGGCGTAACATCGGAACTGCTACTTCTAAGAGACCGCCGGCTGGTCTTCTAGCCAAAGCTGCCACGGCTCTTCTAGAGAGAATATTGGGCGATCCATTTAATGAGGTCAAGAATGACCTGCAGAATCGCCTCTCTAGGGCGGTTGACCACTACAATTCTATCGTGGGCACAAGAAAGGGTGAGATCGCTGATTATGGCGAAGCCAGTACATTCCTGAATAACCTCTATCGTGGGAGGAACAACGAAGAGATAGCTGGGTACCTTAACAACAAGCTTAGCAAGAACATCTACAACTCTCTTAATAGTGCGGGGCCAATAGCCAGCATTCTCACCCTTGGCTCGAAGGTACCTCTGGTAGGCCAAGCCATAGCTCTTCTCGAGTTTCCAAAACTGGCGCTGAAGGCAAAGCTAGCCACCGATTGGACGGTTGACACCCTATACCAGGATGTAGTCAAGCAGTATGAGACCAACGCTGATTTGCTCTACAGACTGACAGATAGCGCGGAATACTCCTTGCAGTTGGGCCAAGCTCATCAGGAGGTCACGAGCTATAAGATGCAGTACCTGAATGAGCAAGAGACCGGCTATGCGGAAGCCCAGAAAATTCCTCAGGCTGTCTACGACTACCTCTGGGACATCGACACTTGGTGGGACAGCTTCGTTACTGTTGTGACGCTAGGGCGACTCCGCAGTCCCGGTGAATTCAGAGTCTACGATTCCCAAGGAAGAGTCACAGGCTTAGTAAATGGAGAAACAAGGGAAGAAATCCCCGACTCGGTATACAGCGATGGAGCTGTGCTTATATTCGGTTCGACTGACTCCTACCGTTATGAAGTGGCAGGAACGGGTCACGGAACCTACGGCTTAGAGATCGCTATCAAGGAAGGGGAAGAGGCGAAAGGTATTGCCTTTTCAGACGTTGCCATAGTTCCCTATGAGGTACACCGGTATACTGTTGTTGGCGGCACCCCTTCTAGCGGTCAAGCGACGGCCACCATCGAGATAGACTTTGATGGCGATGGTGTCTTCCAACATTCGAAGACCCTCTGCCCACCAGATGCGGCTTTCACGATCTCACCGGGCACTATCTCCACCAATAAGGTGGTTAGCTTCGAAGCGTCTCAATCCAGTAACACTGATGGCCAGATCGTCTCGTATCAGTGGAACTTCGGAGACGGGAGTACTTCAACAGGCAAAACGGCTACGCATGCGTACTCATTGCCCGCTGAGTATGTTGTATCGTTAGCCGTGGTGGACAACGATGGCGTCATCTCCACATACTCGAGATTTGTTCCGGTCAGCGAGAGACAGCGCATGCCCACCTGGGGCTGGATAACGGTAGTTACTGGTATACTCGTTTTAGCAGTTGTCGTTCTTAGGAAACGTCGTACAGCGAAGGTCCAGCACTGACCACAGCATCTCGTATACCATATAGCAGGTGGTCTTACTGGTTTCGGGGCTAGAACACAGGGAATACCTCCCCGGGCGGACGTCTGCTAATGAGCGTGGTTGCTAGGCTCTAAATAGTATTGACGCGTGGTTGTAGTCTAACGATAATCCTGGTGAACTCCAGTCAGTGTCCTCTGGGAGGTGAATTATGTTTGTGCAGAATGCGGACATCGGGCAGAAGGCGTGGAAAGGTCCTGCGCCCGGTCTCGTACTGCCCTGGAAGGTGCAGCGACAGTGAAGACAGGCGGTTCGTTGCGATGGCTGAAGATCGGCGGCATTCTAGGGGCACTGATTGTCGTCATCATCGTCGTGGCTTTGCTAGTCGGCGGCACAGGAGGCCCGGGCGGCCCTGAACAGACAATAAGATCGTTCTACAGGGAGGCTGAAAGGCTGAACGCAATCAGACAGGCTGACCTCATGGTGCAGGAACACAGGGCGATTGTGGCAGGGACCCTCGAGTTAACTTATGCCATGATCGACTCATTGTCAGTTTCCGATTTGAAGATAACAATAACCTCTAGAACAGAGTATAGCGCCGAGGCAACAGCTGAATACGACTGGAGCTATAGGGGCAAGGATGGCAGTACCTATTCACGAAGCGGCGAGGTGGACCATTTCAAGTTGGTCAGAGTAAGTGGTAAGTGGCTTATCCAGGAGACTGACTTCTTCTACGGATAGCGACAGACATGCAAGACGCTGGCCACTGCTCTCTGAGCCAGGGGAAAGGATTGTGGGTGACTACGAGGTACAGAGCATTATGCAGTGCCAATCTACATCATGTACTGGGCACAGGATGATAGGGTTCCTGTTGAGCACGCACACCGGCTCAAAGAGGTCAGCCAGCATTCTCACAGCCACATATGAATACTGCCGGAAGCGGGGACACTCGAACTCATACCTCGTCAGGCCGCCGGAGTACATAGAACCCAGGTCTGCAGGGGGTCAGGTCTTTAGTTTTGGTCTCTCGGATGACATCATGGGCTGGGAATCGGGGGACACCATACCTGTCTGGCATCCCGGAGAGGGGCTGCAGTGTCTGAACTGAACCCGCCCGCTGACTGCCACCTGTCGCTGAACAATGCTCGCTTTTGTTCAACTTCACCGATGGTGTTGTCGAGAGTGAAGCACGTAGGCAATAATGATAGACTTGTAAAGGATCTCCTGGCTAGTATGAACGGCTACAACCAAATGCATGAAACTGAGATTAACGTTGAGGGCGTGGAACCAGAAAGACAACAGGCTGCCGTTGACGAAATACTCTGGCTTCTCCAAGTACTGCGCACAGCAACCAAACAATCATCAAAGGGCATAACGGTGAGAAGTGTCATTATTGCCAAAGACTTCGATGCGACCGTAAACGCACTATCACCACAATGGAAAGCATCTGAGGTTAAATACAAAGCCCAACGTCGCACGGTCAGGGCTATAGGAAAGATCGTCGAACATATCGAAAACGATAATATATCATTTAGCCTAGTATTTGACGGCGAGGTTTTCCGTAGTTGGGACGAGCACGGCAAGGCATTTAGGTTCGAGAAATTCCTCCATGAGTTAGTTCACGTAGTCATAGACGCAAGACGCTTCCGAGAATCAGATATCGGTAAGTATTACCCCAATGAGAAGACTGCAGAGGGCATTTGTCTGTCACTGGCCTTGAACGCCACGAATGAATACAAGGTTGACCGGATAGTAGACGAGCTTTGCAGAGAGCTTATTTCCGATGACGAGCATCAACCTGTGCCACTAGTGAAGCTTTATCTAGCTGAAGGTTTCGATCTCCGACTCACGCTGCTTGAACTTATGGGCAAAATGCACGAGTTCATTGTTCGGGATGTTCTAGATTTCAAAGAGTCGCGCATTACAATTGATGAGTTATGGCCCCGTATTTGCCAATTCTTAGACGAGTTGCTGACTGTCTTTGCGCATTGTGCTGCCATATATGACCAGCAGGAAGAGTGGCTCCAAACTCTGGCTGACATAGCACAAACACATGCTTACAGGTCGTTTCTAGGCGGTCATATCGAAGCGATACACAAAGAATGGCAGAGATTATTTGATGAATCTCTTGCCGAGGAGACAGAGAACCTTCAAGCTATAGCGAACGAGATAAGAGGAATCTTCCACAGGTGTGGGCTTACTCTTACCAATGTCCCTGACGGTATATATGTGAGCGTCGACTTTGTCTAAGCCAGACATGCCCCTTGAACTGCGGCTGTGGAGATGGAGTGAATTGTAGTAGGTTTTACAAGCTATTCCGTTAGCAGTTTTTGCGGGAACAAACAAAAACTCAGATTGTGATATCGGAGGAACCTGAAAGAACAAGGGCATTGCCTCGCAATCACGCCCAGCCTATTGCCTCTTGACTATTGCCTGTGTGCCGATCATAATAGTCCAAGTCGAGGCGATGACGTAGCATCAGGAGGAAACCATATTCGCTACATTCAGGCCGAGAGTACAGGTTTGGAAAGGAGGGGAGACATGCCACAGCGTGACAAAACAGGTCCACCCGCCGGTTCGCAGGGACCGAGAGACGGTAGGGGTGGAGGGAAAGGTGGAGGCAGGGTTGGCGGAAAAGGCAAAGGGATAGGTGCAAAGAAGGGCGGCAAGAAAGGAATGGGCTGATTTCTCATCTGTCTCGCCGGGATTCAAGTTGACAGTGAGGTGTGGTAGTCGCGGGCTGGAAAGACCGGGAACGCCAGGCCATCCGAAGAATCCTACGTCCGAATCTTGTCTCTGGTAGACCTGTAAGCCAGGATCATATTGACCGTAGGTGGCAGATGATTATGGCTGAACTAGGCATTTCGTAGTATTCTGTTATCTGGTTCGCAACACTTCATTCACTCTTAGCCACTCCAATTGCACTTTCTAGCGAAAAGTGGCTTTCGTTACCTTCTAAGGATGGGCTATAATCGTCGTAGGGGCATAAGTGCGCGAACCTTGATTCTAGGCAAGACGCTGTGGCGATCATAGGATGTACTGCCAAGCTGTT
>PWZA01000217.1 GCA_003567655.1 Dehalococcoidia bacterium | reverse complement strand
CCGGCTCAGAGGGAAGGTCATGAACCATGAACTCCACCGCTCCGGGGTCGACCTCGAAGCTGCCCATCCTGTGGATGCTGATGAAGAAGTTCAGGGGATTGGGATACAGTACGAAGACGATCCACAGTATGAAAAAGAGCGGAAAGAAGCGTCGAAAGACCCTCTTTGCCGTCGTCCCCCGTCCTGCCCTGCCGTTGTCCTGCATTCATCTCCTGCGGCCGGCGGTCAGCTCTGCGCTTCAGGCCGCTACCGTGAATTAGAGTGGGTATCGCGGGTTGACCCCTCTCAAACTGAATTTAGCGCGTTGCACGGCAATTGTCAATTTGAGGGCCCGGCAGCGCCCGGAATGAACCCGGGGCGGCACTTGCAAGTGCCGCCCCGCGGAGGTTTAGGCTATTGGTTTTAGGTTGTCATGCTCTCATGGCAGCTTTCGTTGCCGACTATTTCTTCTCCTGGGACATCTTGTTTCCCGAGAGGCCCACCCTGACTTTCCTGGGCGTCTTCGCCTGGTCGCCGTTGCTGGCGTCCAGGTCGGATGCTACCTCTTCGACGTGTTCCACAGCCGGTACCGACCGCAATGCATCTACCAGGTCGATTTCCTCACGCAGGAAGACGAGTATCGATGGCGAATCCATGCGCGGTATGATCTCGGTGTTCGAGACCTCTGGCAGCCGGTCGAGGTGGGCCACCACCTCCATGATCTTGGTCATGCTTATGGGCGGCAGTATCTCCACCTCAAACTGCGGTTCGGTGGACTCCTCGAAGTCATCGGATTGCAGCAGCCTGGAGAGGTCGAAACCCCTCTCCGACTGGTCCTCGATCTCGTCGGGTTCTTCCGATGGTTGTTCAGGCTCTGACTGTTTACCGGACTCTGCTTCTTGCTCAGACTCTGCCTGTTGCTCGCTGTCCGCCTCTTGCTGAGGCGCGCTGTCGTCCTGTAGCGCTGCAGTGTCATGATGCTCTTCCAGTGCCGTGACCGGGGCGACAGTATCATCTTCGGCCTGCCCGGTTGCGGAGGCGCTCTCGTCACCGGGTTCCGCTACCATCGTTATGCTTTCCTTAGCGGCCTCGGACACCTTGTTCTCAAAATCCGTTTGTGCATCTGTCGCCTGCTGCTTAAGCCCGTCCAGGTACTCCGCCAGATATCCGAACTGCTGGTTCACGACATCGCGCAGCTCATCGAAGACCCTGCTTTTTTCCTTCTCAAGCAGCATTGCCGCCTGCTTTTCTGCTTCGGCCCGGATGGCATTGGCCTTCTCGTTGGCCACTTCAAGGACTTCGGCCTGTCTTTCCTCGGCCAGCTTCTGGGCCTGATCTTCGGCTGCGCCCAGAATGGCAGCTTTTTCGGCCTCAGCTTGCGCTGCCGCCTCCTCCTTGATCTGGTTGGCCATCCTGTCGGCTTCAACGATGGTGTTCTCTGCCAGCTTCGTGAGAGAAGAGATGTGATGCTGAGAGCGAGCCAGTTCGTCCCGCTCCTTTATCAGCTCGTCGATGAAGACCCCTATCTCGGCCTCGTCCACGCCGTTCTTGACCCGCTTGAACTCGCGTCCGCCCAGCGTAACGACACCGTTCTTACCGCTGTTACTCATGATATCGCTCCTCTTTCACGTATAGCTTCATAATCTCTGCACCGGCAGTCAAACACCACGGCTCTTTTCAGTTGACATTTCTCTCTGTTCTTCTAGGATCCCATTTCGCCCTTGAAGATGTTCCACATCTTCTCGGAGTGGGCCTTTGTTTCCTGCCAGGCTGCCTCGACTGTCTCCCGTCGTACCCTCAGCGCCTCGCTGACGGCCTCCTGGTAGACGCTCTCGGCGTTCTCCTTGGCCCTTCTGTACTCTTCCTCGGCGTCGCGCTCGGCCTTCTGACGGGCCTGTAGAGCGTTCTCAATCGCCTCGTTACAGGTGCCGGCCGCCTGAGCTTCGATTTCCTCGAATGCTCTCTCGCCCTGACGCTGCCGCTCCTGGTAGGCCCCTGCTACTTTCTTCTGGGCCTGCAGATACGACGTGTAGGCCGTCTGGGCCTGGTTCATCAGTTCCAGCAGCGGGTCCTTGACCTCGCCGGAGAACTCGGGTGTGAACTCGGCCGTCTGCTCCTCTTCTTTTCTTGCCGCCTTCTTGGACTGTTGACTCTTCGTCATTGTACTAGCCATTTTGCGCCTCCTTCGATTGTTTTGTTGCCCTTATATTAATAATGCAGGTGTCCCTGTCTCCTTAGTTGCCTGTGAACAAGACCTACAACGCCTTTGCTCCCTGTGCCACGTGGTTCTTCTGAATCTTGCTCGTCTCTGCCGTTATGGCCCGCAGTTCATCCTCTGTGAACAGCCGCCAGCCCTTCCGGTCTCTGTATTCGGCCTCTTTTATCACCTTCTCCCGCATCCAGCGGAATAGAGTGCTCTTCCCTATGCCGACTATCTGGCAGACCTCGGCAGTCCTGTAATACATTCGGCCATTTATTTCCGTAGGCATATGCAACAACCTCTGATGTTATTTGAATATAGCTTAAGGTATGCCCTGAACGTTGTAAATCACCCATCGGTAACCGTACTTTGGTAGGGGAATAGGGCGCGATAATCACCCTGCCCCTGTGCCTCGATAACCCGATATCTCTGCCTGAAGTGAGAGGGCCATGCTGTCTTTGCCGGCCCCGACGCAAAACCACAGCAATAATGCCATCGCGAGCCCTCCCGATCACATCGGGACAGTCGCGGCGCGGCAATCCCGTGCCTTCGAGAGCCCCGCCCGGATTGCTTCGTCGTCCCGACCTGTCGGCACTCCTCGCGATGACAGCCCGCTGGACAGCCCACCCCAAATGTGCTAGGTTTCAGGACGCATGACTGCCGCGCTCAAGCCCCTGCGGGTGGCGCGGATGATATCATGAGAAAGGCCGTCAATAGCATTGCCTGAAGAAATCCTCCCCCATATATATATAATTGAAGTCCCCCTCCCCGGGAGCCCCCTCAAAGCGACCAACTCCTACGTCATTAAGGACGGGGGCCGCTCCCTGGTCATCGACACCGGCTGGAATCATGAAGACTGCATGACGGCCCTCACCTCGGGCTTGAGAGAGTGCGGCGTGGACCTGCAGCAGACGGATTTCCTCATAACCCACCTCCACGCCGACCACTCCGGCCTGGTGGCGGCACTGGCCACCGACAAATCGAAGGTCTACCTCAGCCACGGCGATGCCGCCGTCATTCGGTCTTCCACCGTGCAGGGCTTCTGGGAGAGGGAGACCGATTTCGCGCGCAGGCACGGATTCTCCCCGGAGGAACTGGAGAGGGTCATGGGCAGCCACCCCGGCCGACGCTATAGCGCAAGAGAGCGTCTCGATTATTCGACGCTCAAGGACGGCGATACCATAGGCGCCGGTGACTACCTGTTCGAGGTCATCGAGACCCCGGGGCATACGGAAGGTCATATCTGTCTCTATGAGCGCGAGAAGAAGGTGCTGATATCCGGCGACCACGTCCTGGGCGACATAACCCCCAACATCTCGCTCTGGTCGGACAGGAGAAACCCACTGCGTGAGTACCTGGCCAGCCTGGATAAAGTCTACGGCCTGGACGTCGAGCTCGTGCTGCCCGGCCACCGCAGCCTCATCCGCGACCACAGGGGCAGGATCGACGAACTCAGGCGCCACCACCGTGCAAGGCTCGACGAGGTCCTCTCCATCCTCGAGAGCGGCGGGCAGAACGTCTTCCGGGTGGCATCGCAGATGAACTGGGACATCGACTGCGAGTCGTGGGAGTCCTTCCCCGTGGCGCAGAAGTGGTTCGCCTTCGGCGAAGCCGCCGCCCACCTCAAGTACCTCGAGGAGGAGGGCAGGGTCATGAGGGACACCGATGCACACGAGCCGGTGTTCTTCATCGCCCAGGGGTCATAGGCGATATATATAATATAATAAGGTAGTTGCCCGATTTGTTCCGCTAGCGGTTGATGGCACGGGTTATGAACGGCATCTGAGCCCTGACATTGGGCGCCCGGACCTCAGAGGTGCCTGCACGGGGCAGTGTCTGTCATCCCGATTGCGTGTATACGATGTCAGCCTTCTCCTTGAGTTCCTCGACCAGAAGCAAGACCGACGCCACTTCCTCCTGTTCTTCCAGGATAGCGATTATGAAGTATCTCATCTCCTCAAATGTCCGGGTCTCGTCAGGATAGCGCTCTTTATACTCCAGGTAGAACTCCCTTGCTTCTTCCTCAGTTATCTCAGGAATGTGCACTGTATCATCGACATAATACGCAATCGTCAACTGCTTTTGGAGCTCCTGCAGATACTCATCGTAAGAAATGCCCTGCGCCTCGAGTTGAGCCTCGAAGTCACGTCTTGCGATTCCCTTCATAGCCAGTTCGGTCAGCAATTCATGCTCTGCCTCTTCCCTTGTCAGTTGATAATCCAGCCGTGTAGCCTCTTGATATAGCAACTCTTCCCTGATTAACAACTCCAATGCTTGCTCGAAGGTCAGCCCGCGGCCGTGTGTGTAGTGATATCTGACCTGCATTTTTCCCACGGTTGCCGCGGATATCTCTCTTCCGTCTACGGTGGCCACGACACCGCTGTCCGGCACTCCATTGTCGTCGGGTGCTGAAACAGCTGCGACTATTAGCACCGCCGCAACAACCGCCACCGCCGTTGCTCCAGCTATTATGGCGATGACTCTCCAGTTCCTGAATCTCGAGGCAGTGGTTCTCGACCGCTTAGAGTGCGCTGTTCTTCCTCTCATAGTATCTCAGTCTCCATCCTCAGTATTCTACCAGTTTCGGCAGCACAATGATAACCCTGAAATGTTAAGATCGTGTTAACTCCTGCACGTTCCGCAGACAGAGCGGCGCTTCTGTTAGCATCTCGGTTCCGGGAAATCCTTCGGGAGTTGCTGTCCCCTTAGGGCTAGTATTCTATCGCAGGAGCCCGTTCTTTGGCTTCTAAGCCGGTCAAGTGGTATAATCCGCTGCCGCTTATCTGCTGCGGGAGCAGCTTGCCCCCTGTTAAGATAAGGGACACAGGGCTGTTGTGAATGGGGGCGTGTGTCCTGCCGGTCTTGTCTGATGTGTCCCGGGCAAGCGTCAGCGTTGTTTTGCAGCGCTGAGAGCGGTCGTGCAGAAGGCGGTAAGGGGTAGGTGTGCCCCGATGGGGGAAGCAGGATGAACTCGAGAAAGCTCTTGTATCTACCATTGTTAGAGTCCCGCAGGAAACGACTGCTCCTGGCGTTGGTTGTCTTCGCCGTTGCTGTCGGGCTTGTGACCGCGCGCCCCTGGCACTCCGTGGAGCACGGATGTTTGGTGACTGTCCGGCCCGGCGAATCGATCCAGGCAGCGATTGACGCCGCCCGGGCAGGTGACGTGATCTGTCTTACCCGGGGCGTATGGAGCGAGAACATCGTGATTGATAAGCCGCTTACGCTAGCGGGAAGGGGTGCAGGAAGGACGACCATCGAAGCGGCCCGGGCCTTGCAGCCTGTAGTAGAGGTTTCAGGCCGGGGTGACGAGCCGATCAGTGTCAGGCTTCAAGGGCTGTCCATTTCCGGTGATGGCGTTGGTGCCGGGGTGACGATGGGTGGTGTTGCTGCGGTAGAGATCAACCGCTGTTCTATCTCCGGGAGGTTGTACGGGATTGAGGCTGCCGATTCTGCCTATCTGTCTCTCACCGACTCGACGATTGCCGGCAACGGTCAGCGCGGCATTGATCTGATTGGGTCGGCCCGGGCAACCATCAGCGGCTCTCGCATCTCAGGGAACAGGGGGTCGGGGCTCTGGCTCTCCGGCTCCGCTGAGGCGGTCCTGTTCGATTCTGATATCTCCGAGAACCATCGTTATGGCTTGTGGCTGCGCGATCGGTCCCGGGTGGAGATCAAGGATTGTTCGGTTTCCGAGAACTCGGGGTATGGTCTGCGACTAACGGGCTTTAGTGTAGCACAGGTGCTCTCGAGCAGGATCTCCAGGAATAGCGATCAGGGGATAAGCGCTGAGGATTCAGCCGCGGTAGACCTTGCTGAGACTAGTGTGATCTCAAACTGGCACGGGGTCGAACTCAGGAATGCGGCGAGGGCGAGCATGGTGGACTGCACCGTGCTGAAGAATAGATGGGACGGCATCAGGGTTCAGAACTACGCCCGTGCGGCCATCTCCGGCTCCGTTATATCGGGCAACAGGCAGGGCGTAGGGATTGCTGGTCAGGCCCATGCCGAGATCGTCCATAGTTTGGTGGAGAAGAACTCTAGATACGGAGTCTTCTCCGGCTCCGGTGGCGAGGTCACCGGTGAGGGCAACGACTTCCGCGAGAATGGGGTCGACCTCGGGGGGAACCTGCCCGGGGTTTTGAGGCTTCCCGTAAGACAACCCCGGGAGGTTGTGATCACCTGGCCCGACAATCGTTACTCTTCGCTTCAGGAGGCCGTCGATGCTTTGCTTCCGGGAGGGACGCTTTCTATTCAGCCGGGGATCTACACAGCAGGCCTTACTATCGGAACGGAGGTCTCCATCTATGCGGGTGATGGGCAGGTCATCTTGGAAGGCAAGAGCGATACACTCCCCGTCCTCTCCCTGGTAGACGGAGCAGATATGCATCTCTCCGGAGTTACGGTCAGCGGAGGTGCGGAAGGCCTGTTGGTCTCCGCCGGGGCCCGGGCGGTTCTCACTGGTTGCACTATCTCCGGAAATGCGGAGGGCATAAACCTTTCGTACTCTGCTTCTGCCGATATGGTGGCATGCGATGTCAGGGGCAATGAGCGGCGTGGCATCTTCGTCGGCGGCGCTGCTCGGGCCTTAGTCACCGGGTGCTCAATCGCTAATAACAGCGGTTACGGGATCGCAGCGGCAGATTCCGCTCAGATCACGATTACCGACAGTATCGTAACGCGGAGCGGAGGAGGCGGAGGAGTTGTTCTCTGGGGCTCTGCTGAGGTGATAGTGGAAGGCAATACGGTCTTTGATAACACAGGATTCGGTGTCGCCATCTTCCAGCCCCCTTGTTTCCGGGAAAGCCCGTGGCTCTTCCGTGGCCGCATATCGGGCAGCAATAACCTCTTCGGGTCTAACCGTGGTGGTGACGTATGTCCTCCCGAGCTAGAGTTCCTCTCCGCCGCCGAAGGCGGTGAGTTGGATCTAAGACCCTAGTTCTTGTTCAGGGGTAAGCCGTCCTGCCCATCACGCGACTTGACAAATAGTCCGGGGTCGGGCATAATCATCCGTCCTTCAATGGACTCAGAGGTTGAAGATGCGGTTGCCAGAGTCAGGCGGTTTTTCACCCGGCACCCGGAAATTAACAGGATTTTAACATTTATGTGTTATGCTTCACATGAGGTCGAGGTTTCCCGGCAGCTCTTGCCTCCTTTGCCCGATGGTTGGTGTGGCGGAAACAGGGAACGTAGTTGCCCGGTTTATCGGGCGCAGAAAGCCTGATGAGGAAGCAGCTACGGAAGGATGAGCGTGGAGGGCTTCCAGGATGTGCAGGATCGAAGGGAATGCTGGAGTGTCAGTTCCCCGGCTTGAAGGGCAACCGTCGGTTTGGTTGGACTCGCCGCGGAGCCCTGAACTGATCGGGACAACTGCAAAGATATCGAGAAAAGGAGGTGGTAGCATACGATAGAGGCACTTTGTACTAGGACGGAAAAGATAGCAAATCACACTAGGAGGTGAAAAGAAAGATGGCAAGAAAGTTTTTGTTGCCGCTGATGGCGTTAATCCTCGTTATGGCCATCGCGATTCCCGGCTGTGAGCCGACCGAACCTGTTGAGGTTTGGGAGCCGATCGAGATTGATTTCATCATACGGCAGGACCTCTATGTGCCCATGTTCCCGGCCGCAGGTGAGTACTTCGGTGACCTTTTTGAGGAGGCCGGCTTCCTCGTTAACAGGATGCGCCTGACGGGGCCTGAGGCCTTCGCGATCTGGATTCCGGACGACCCGATGCTGGGTACCTACAGCGCATACACAGGAGGCTGGGGAATTACCTCGATTCCTCGTGACTACGCTAGCAACTTCTATGCCAGGGACACCGGATTCCTCAGGCCCTGGCCACGCTGGCTGGTGCTCGATCCCCATCCGGAGTACCTGGCTGCGGCTGAGGCTCTTTACAACCGTGACTACACCACCCCGGCGGAGCGGGAAGCTTTGTTTACCACGGCTGCCTGGGAGGGCATGGTGTTCTCCGGCCAGATACTGCTTGCAGATGTCGCCGGAACCCTTCCCTTCACTGCCGATGTCAACCTGATGCACGACACCTGCTATGGCATAGGCTGGGCCTGGCCGCAGACCATACACTACCACGACGAGTGGGTGCCTGAGGCGGGCGGCACTATGATAGGTGAGCAGTACTTCATGCTTTCCGAGCCCTGGAACCCCGTGGACGGCTCAGGGGCATCCGCTGACCTGAATATCTTCCGCAACGCCTTGCAGGAGAGCGGAATGATGCCCGACGGGCGCGACGGTCACTACTGGCCGTGGCGTATCGAGTCGGCAGCAGTCACTGTCAGGGACGATCTGCCGATAACGGCGCCCATTGACTGGGACGGAGACCTTACACTTGACACCGAGGCCGAGATCACGGCGCCGGACACTGCCTGGGTAGGCTGGAATGCGACTACTCAGGAGTTCATCACCGTCGGCGAGAAGATGGACTCAGAGTCTATCTACTATGATCCGGACTTCGACAATACCGCCGCCAGGAAATCGGTCGTCACCTACCCGGCGGACATCTTCGACCTTCCCATGCACGACGGTACCACTCTCTCCCCGGCCGACTTCGTCATGAGCATCATCATGGCGTTCGACCATGGCGACCCGGAGAGCGACATCTATGATGAGGCTCAGGCTGGGCGCTTGAGTTCCTTCCTGGCTAACCTCAGGGGTGTAGAGATTACCAGCCTTGACCCGCTCACCATCGAGAGCTACAGTAACCTGTGGTACCTCGATGCCGACTGGAACGTTGCCACCTGGTTCCCGAGCTACGGCCTGTACGGCCAGTTCGCACCGTGGCATGTCATCTCCATCGGCTGGTTGGGCGAGGCGGCTGGCGATATAACATGGGGTACTGAAAAGGCGAAGGAACTCGATGTGGTGTGGATGGACTACACCAAGGGACCGAGCATTGACATTCTTGCAGGTTACCTTACGGCTGCCACTACCGACGACTTCATACCCTACTACGACGCCATCGCTGCGGTCTACGCCGACTGGAATGGAGAGGCTTCGGCCGAGCTTGACGCCGAGATAACGGCTCGCTACGCCGCGCTGGCTGCCTGGGCTGACCCGGACACAGGAAAAGGTCACTTCTGGGTCTCCACCTCGCCGCTGTATCTCGATAACGTCGAACCGACAGCGAAGATTGTCGAGTTGGCGCGTTTTGTGGACCACCCCGACGCCGCGGACAGGTTCTTCTTCCTGATGGAGGACCACGAGGGCGATGATCAGGGCAGGGTTCCACCGGTTGAGCCCATTCCGGCGGCCCGCACCGGTGCCTGGATTGACGGAATAACAATTCGTGAGGGAACCGCGGGCGGAGCAGTAGACCAGCTCCAGAATGACGCTATTCAGATTTGGTTCATGCTCGGTATTCTCGACCCCGAACTCTCCACCACGATCGAAGTTCACCCCAACATCCAGAGCCGCGAGAGCTACGGCAGCTTCGCCGAGATCATGTTCAACGTGGCCGGAGATGAGGACGGGAGATTCCTGGATGGTATGCCCAACCCGTTCTACTACCCCGAGATTCGCGAGGCCTTCCAGTGGATGGTCGACCGCGAGGATCAGATCGTGGGCGAGATCCTGGGAGGCAGAGGATCAGCGATCTATGCCTTCGCGGGCAGCAACTTCCCCGAGTATGACAGGTATGGTGCCTTGTTCGACGCTATCGCCGATGAGTACCAGCAGGACAAGCCGAGGGCCCTGGGCATTATCACCACCAAGATGGAAGCACTCGGTTACGAACTGAGGGCAATCGGGGCGAACGAGTACTGGCACTACCAGGTTAGCTGATCCGGCAATGTACTGGGTTGGCTGACTAGCTGAGTCCAACAGGGGGCCGCTGCTTCAAGCAGCGGCCCCCTCTCTTTTGCCCGGCATAAGAGGTCATCAGTGGGTTTCCGGCAGGCTTGTCCATCCGGGGCAGAATACTGACACCTGAGTGCCGGCCGCCTGGCGCTTGCCGCGTCGTGGCCCGGAGGCCGGACAGGTCGGGGCGACGCGG
>PWZA01000033.1 GCA_003567655.1 Dehalococcoidia bacterium | reverse complement strand
CTATGCAATCGAGTTTCTGCCCTACTGGCGCGTGTCCCGCTGCAAGTGCTTCAAGCGCAGTCAACTGCGGCAAGCAGACAAGAATACTCTCTCTGAAATCATCGAAGTACTTCATCTTGGCTCCCCAACTGTTCATGTCCCAGGCCACAAGGGTTGCGTACACAGCTTCCAAGTTCTGGGCATCACTAACAAAAGATGTGAGACTCCCCGCACCAAACCTTAGTGCGAGTGTTCGCTTGTAGAAGAAGAGGTCCGGACCAAACCGGCCATCGGGTCCGACACGGTATCGCCGGTTGATGTCAGATACTCTGCTCTCTATCGTTGTCTTGATGTCATCCATCTTCTGAGTCCTGTTCTTCATCATGTATGTCTACCTCCGCTATGAGATTTCGCTCGCCGCAATAACGTTGGGAACACCATACCAACCAGGCAACGCAAAATCAAGTACTCTGCTCCAAAAAGCCGGAGCGAGCGGTCCTTGAGATTCTCCCCGATGACTCGGGATTGCGGCGGGGCTTGCTCAGAATGACAGGCGGATCGGGGGCACCTGAGACGACGGGGGGCTTTAGGTCCACCTGCGGAAGGGGCGGCGGTGGTCGTCCTGCCGCGGTCCGGGCGGGTGCATCGACGACCCGTCCGGGCTGACCCGGCGTCCTTACGAGTTAGGGGTTGACTTGTGCTAGCATCTCGCATACTATCTTTGATATCAGTACTGAATGAGACGAACGATGGGAATAGGGCCACTAATAGGAACTATCTTATTGAGTATCATGCTGGTGTTCTCACTCCTGCTACTCATACTCATGATAGACACAGACCTAATTGTCCTAGCAATTCCTGTCATGGTCGCAAGTGGTGGCGGCATAATCTACCTAGCGCTTTGGAGACCAGGAGGACAAAGCATGCAAGACAGGCCTCACCTGATGCCAGCCCTGGTTGCAGCCACGATGCTCATTGTCGCTATAGCTGAGTTACCCTACGGCTATTATCAGATACTGAGATGGGTAGTGTGCGGAGTTGCCATATACATTGCCTATATGTCTTACCGATGGGGGAAGGTCTGGGCCACGTGGGTGTTCGGGTTTGTTGCTGCTTTGTTCAATCCGATTGTTCCTGTGCATCTGACAAAGGAGATTTGGCAGCCAATAGATATCATATGTGCCATGTGGTTCGGGTCAAGCACCCTCTTCCTCAAAGAACCAGGCCGAGAACAGGAAGATAGAGAGCCCGAGACGGCTACTGAAGAAACACGGCCGGAATCTCGGCCAGATATATAAGAACTCTATAACGAAGAGGAAACCCGGGGAATCCGGGGACACCATACCAATTAGGCCATGCAAAATCAAGTACTCTGCTCCAAAAAGCCGGAGCGAGCGGCCTTTGACCTTCTTCCCGATCAGTCGGGATAGACCGGACTCCCTCAGCATGACAGAGGGCGACTCCGCGGACACCATGCCATTCAGGCCCGGCACGAATCAGGAACCGTGTCGTCGCAATCAGCGGTGACAAAACCCTTGTGTTCTGCTGCAGATCAAAGACTGTTGACCTCTCCGGCTTTACAGGCATCAGAACCTGACAAATGAAACGCCGTATTTCCTCAAGACCTGGAAGGTATCGTCATGACTATAGGGATTCTTGATTACCCGTTTCAGATATAACTGGTATAGAAGTATCCAATAACTATCAAGCTCATACAGATCAGTCTTGTCCAGTTTCTTGGCAAAGCCCGTCACCTTTCCTAGGTGAGCTGGGTACTCCGCAAGCAAAGCTAATGGAAGACAGTCACCCCATTCGATGAGCTGGGTAGCAATACCAGCGGGAATGTCTCCATGGAACAGCTTGAGGTAGTACAGTAGCCAAGATGCAGCATCAGATCGCCTGTATTTGACTGAATCCTCCAGCAAGAAACAAAGCTCCTGCTCGAAATCGCCAGAGCCATTTCCGTAGACAGTCTCTAGCGAGTTCTTGAGGGTAGGTATAAGGATTGGGTAGTGCACACACAACCTAGTCATATAATGCAGGAATCCCAGCAACGCGCTATCCGATAGCTTTCCAACTATCGAGTTCGCCGCGTATTTGATGACACTGCCGTCAGGGTTATCCTTCTGCAGTATGACTGCGGTATCCAGAATGTTCGACATTTTGCGCTGGCCGATGGTCTCGTGCTGTGGAACAATCCCCCTGATTATGTTGATCCAGTCCTCGTCGATAGCTTGGGGGAGTCGGCAGATTCTTGTTTTGTTGATATTCAGATGGAGCTTGTAAGTAAGCAACCTAGCGCTAAGCTCTCGGACAAACTCATCAGCCTCGTCCTCGGTACCGCAGTAGGCCGTATAGTCATCTATGAACCGAACGTATCTAAACTTCTTGCTTAGCTCCCGGTCAATCCTTTCCAGTATTATTTCACATGCTATATTGGATGTCGCCGGCCCAATAGGGAGACCCGCGGTCTCGCAGCGACAACAGTCGCGAATAGACTTGTCGATTCTGTTAAACCACACAGAGCTGTCCTGGCGTTTCCTCTTTGCCTTAGATGCACCAACAAGAGCCCAGGGTACTACATGGCTGTACAAGCTCGGGTAGAAGCTCGCGATATCCGTGTGTACTATGTACTTCTTACCAAAGGCTTGTTCATTGCACCTTCTTCCTTTCTCTGTGGAGTTTTCGTAGTCCATGATGATGGTTCTCTTGTCTCTATGCTTTTGAGGTCGAACCAAGCTGTTAGCATTTTCGCATATATGGCTGATCTTGGCCCAGTTCCGATAAATCTCGAGACAGAGTTCCGAATAGGGTCTGGGGTGCGGAATGCTCAGCAGGCGGGGAACGTTATTGTGGCGTGTCGCGTAGTATCGAACACAGTCAAATCCCCCCATGTCCTTTCTCCGCTTACCCAGAGACAGAGCCGTGACTTGCTCTGCGATATCCTTGGTCAAGTCTGAAGAGACGAAAACCGGGGGTAGTTCTTCCGTCCGTTTCTTCTGGCAAGGAAGATAGTTCCACTTCAGCAATGCTCTCAACAGAAAGTCCCTTCTCACGCTCATTGTCTTCACCTAGTCATTGTTCGCTCACTGGAATCTTGGGACACCATGCCAACTGGGCACAACAAATTATAGAGCACTCCTATGGGGTTTGGCTACACCATACCAAGCACGACCCACCTCAAACCAGTTGTAATGCTCGACTGGGATCTCTGGTTAACCGGGCATGACATCAACTGGCATTACCTGTCCTCTCCCAGTTCACGCCACTATAGCATTCTGAGAGGTAACCTGCCAGACTATGCTCACAAGCACAGTTCTTCGACCAGCCAGTAGACCGTATTTGATATTTGCTCCTCTTGATATATACTTATTAGCCAGAAACTACTCGTCATTGGATTTGCAGGAGGACAATGGAAACAGAACTGTCTGAACTCGAGAAGATGGAAGAGGAGACTTTCGAAGAAGATGATACAGCAGAAATCCCCCCTCCAGATGTCTTTGCCTATAACGAACTCCGCTCCTGTGCTGACCTGTTCCGGATGTATAAAGACGGCATACTGGAAATCCGTCCAGCATATCAGAGGGAAATCGTCTGGAAAGACCCGGCCCAAACTCGATTCATTGACTCGTTGATCAAGCAGCTACCAATCCCGAGTATGTGCTTCAGTCTGGACTTCAAGTCACAGAGGTGGCAAGTAATTGATGGCCTTCAACGCATGGCCACAATCATCCGTTTCCTAACTGCTAGTGGATGGACACTGTCCAAACTGGACGACATCGACTCCAAGATATCTGGCAAAGCCATTTCGTTATTTGCCGATAGGAAATCGGGCCTTCACGAATACTACACCCGTGTCGAGAATCTCACTCTGCCAATCACAGTTTTAAGGTGCGATTATAACAAGGCAAGTCACTCCAACTATATTTTCACCATATTCCATAGATTGAACTCAGGCGGGACTAAGCTCAATAACCAGGAGATCCGAAACTGCATTTACAGTGGGCCTTTCAACGATTTCCTGAAGGAGCTTGACGCTAATCCGCAGTGGATGAAGCTTAATAAGATGGAAGAGCCAAGCGGCTACAGATACACTAAACAAGAGATCATCCTCAGATTCTTTGCCTTTCACGATAGGTATGGCTCGTATAATGGTCGCCTCGCTAGGTTTCTTAATGACTACATGTATGACCATAGGCACCCTACCGATGGTTTTGTCTCGGAAAAGAGAACCCTCTTCAATCGTACCATTGCCATTGTCTACAAGGACATATTCGCCGGTAAGATACCAGCGAAGCTCAGTACATCTATTCTAGAGGCAGTATTAGTCGGTGTATCATCCAACCTGTCTTACCTAGAAGCACAGACTCAAGACACAATACAATCGCTATATGGCAGACTGAAGGACCACCATGAGTTCTCTGAGATGCGGCTTAGAGAGGGCTTGGCAACAAGAAGCAGGGTCATAGCCAGGATGTCTGCTGCCAAATTGATTTTCTCCGGTCAGCAAGATGATCAATAAGCAGCGAATACAAAGCAACCTCAAACAACTGAACAACCTCTACAACAATTCCAAGGGCCTTATGCAACCGCTGTATTTCTCAAAACTCGCGGTCCTTGAAGTCTGTGGTTGGGTTGAAGAATCAATGGATGATGTCATAATCACCTGCGCTAAACGCCATCTAAGACAACCAGAGCATATTAGATTCGTTGAAAACCAAGTGGTAAGACGCGTTCATGGCTTCGATTATGACCAGCATTTCAGGAGCATGCTAATCCAGGTTATCGGTATTATCAGTGTTGAAAGGCTTGAGAGGCAGCTCAATGAGACGAAGTTCGATATCATGAAGTCTGCCCTGATCTCGTTAAAGGAATCTCGCGACAAACAAGCTCACACCCATTTGAAGGACGCAACTGCGACGATCGACGCTCCATCAGCTACACAGGGCCGTTTCCACGATGTCTATCATGGCCTAAAGGATTTCGAGTCATGCGTCCGTCGGTTGAAGCTCTGTGACTGATTCAACACGGGGATACCCCACAAAGCACTGCTACGCTCTAGGTCAGATTTCTGCTGACAATCTGCTAATGGACGTCTCGACATGCCCCGCCGCCACAGCCCATCACGAACACCGAAAGACACTGGAGCCACCAGTCTTCGAGACTCTTCCCACTGAATCGGGATAGCCCCAGGCTCCCTAAGAACGGCAGTGGCGCCGGGGACTGCGCCCCCAAACCTGGAGTGCGCGCTGCCGAAGAATGGCAGGGACATGACGGACGAACTAATAGCCAGAAGATTGTTGATACAGGAGGCAAGAGATGGGGACTATCTCAGAATCTGACAATCTCACGGCCTTGCACTATATGACATATGTAGTGTGTCAGATGTCATATTTCATGTCATATGACGTCAGGAAAGTGTCAGATGCTCTCATGAACAAGACAGCGAATCACTCAAAAACACGCGAATACAACGAAAACAGGAAACCATGACGTACGAACGAGGCAAGAACTTGCGAAGCCTTGAGAACCTTCAGAAGCATAAGTTCCAGAAGGGACAGTCCGGTAATCCCTAAGGCCGGCCACCCAAAGAGCTGTGCATATCGGATATAACCCGGGACCAACTAGGCCAGCCATGCTCCCGGGATCCAAGCCGTGCTTGGGCTAAGTACCTGTCCGATAAGTGGCTCGGGTTGGCGTGTGAGAACGTCCACGCGTTCAAGGAGCTTATGGAGAGGCTGGAGGGCAAAGTGGTATTCCCGGTAGAGACCAAGGAGCCAGTAAACATTCACTGGATCATAGGGAAGGGGTATGCTCCGAAAGAAGAAGTCGCACGTTTACAGGACGGCGTGACTCGACGTGTTATGCGTCACGACAGCCAATGAGACGAATGAAGTGTGACATGTCTTGACAAATGAGGTGACGTGGGTTACAATATTATTTGAACGATTCGTACCATGGCGATAGAGTTATGCCGGAAGATAAGATTAAGCAACTCTTGGATCTAATGAGGCGAAGACAGAACGAGAGGCTCGAGTGGTCTCGCGCTGAGATGATACGCGAGTTAGAGCAAGTAGGAGTTGGCTACAGAGAGGCTGACAGAGTGATAACTCTGGCCGAAGATCGGGGTCTACTAGATGCAAGACCGATAGGTCGAAGCAATAGGAAACGCTATTTCATCAGACCAGCACAATGAGGGCCCGTGGCACACGTAAGCAGTAACAGAGTGGACAGTGGGCTAATAAGAGCAATCGCAGAATCTCTGCGAGAAACTGGTAGCGCAATACAGCAGGATCCAGAAGGACACGGGGCCTCGTTACGTCACACAGTGCAGTCCCTCCAAGAGCTACTGCGCGAGCATGATGACCCCCATCTGATGTACCTATCGTATTTTTTGGGATTGTATGTCGATGATGTTTGGTGTAATATTGCCATGGATGCAACAAGTCAGAGTGAAATCAGTGACGATAGTGTTAGAGCGATTCTGTCTTCTATCGGTGAAAAGTTTGTCGTATTAGCTGAGCACCTCTCCAGAGCGAACTATCAAAAGTGTTACGGGGTTTACGTCGATTTAGTGCATAGTTATCTTTGCTGGGTCAACAATATCAAGAAGGAAACGGAGGCGTTGATATGAAGATAGTTGACGAACATGAAAAGGCATTACTCCAAGCCCTTCGAGACTATCCTGTATTGGTACACAGGAATTTTTGCCTCTACCACGCTGGGGAGAGGGGGGATGACTACTTCGACATTGATAGGATGACATGCAGCAGGTCCACCCAGATGCAACTGGTGAAGCGGCTCATAACAGAGATCAGATCACTTGAGAACAAGGGCCTACAGTATGATAGGGTAGCTTTCATTGCGAAGGACGCTGGGCCTGTAGGGTTGATTGTACTCTCGTCTTCTTTGTCTCAGAGACTCCACAGAGACGTTGTTGTAATCAGGCCTTGGCAGAAGATAAGGTTCGACCACATAGGCATAAAAGGATGCGTTCATAGAAAAGGTGAGGCTGTTCTAAGAGAGGGTGACCGAATCCTGCTGCTCGATGACGTGATCACTACTGGCAATACACAACGCAGAGCAATAGAGATTGCCGAAAGGTTTAATGCCAGGATCACAGGTATTGTTTGTGTGTTTGCTCGACAGGAAGAAGCAGTCGGAAGGCTCAAAGAAGAAACGAGTGTTGAGCATATATCCAGTATATGGACGCACCACGAGCTTTCTGCGCTTGGGTTCATCCCCACACCGCCACAACAGCTTACTGACGCTCATCTAGCTTATCGGCTTGCGCGAGAGGCATATCCTGAAAGCGAAGCAACGGAGGTCGGCGAAGCACTGGACAAAGAAGTAGAGGAAATCGTCACTCGTCTGCTCGAAGAGCGTAGCATTCAGGCCGAGCTTCCTGTCAGAGAGGGCCTGAAGAACATGTACCTGAATGGCATGATGTCGCTGCTGCAACGCAGCAAAGCTAAGTAGTCGGCGTGTGGAGTTTGATTGCCCAAGGAACACTCAGAACACAGCCCTCTGGAATCTGTCCTAGCTAAACTCGCTAGCGCAGACAAACTGCCAAGCTCTGCTGTGAAGGACTATTACGACGGACAGACCCTGCTTGAATTAACGAATCAACTTGGGAAAGCGCTAGATTCGTATCGGGCTGGCGAGATCGACGAGGCGAAGCTGGATACTATACAAAGACATCTGTCTGCGTCTGTTGCCTGGTTGCGAGCCGATGCCACAGGGCAGGATGCAGGAGTAGCCCCGAAGATCACGACAAAGCTGTTGGGCAGGGTCAGAAGGAGAATGTCCTCCCTGATGTACCTTAGCAAGAATACCTTGCCTGAGTTACTAGGGAAGCAACTACCCTTCAAAGACAAGCAGGCCTTGATCATTCTGCACTTTACAAGAGACCTGATCCCTTTTCTGGAAGCGTGTGAAAAACTGGGCCTAAACCCTAAGTCCTCGCACTTGTTCTACAAGCCTTATCTGTATCCTCATGGAGAACAGGTGGCCGATTACTTGCGGGACAGGGGATTTGTATGCATTAGTCCTCTAGACGAGGTCGAGACTGTCCTGGCGACAATGTCGGGGAGCTCTGGAAACCAACCCATAGTCGTAATTGAAGACGGCGGGTATGTGATTCCCCTTCTGCACACCTCATACCCCGCATTGCTACAACGGTGTATCGGCGGTGTAGAACAGACGACCAGGGGTATAAACAATGACAGCAAAATGGGGCAACCGCTATCCGTTCCAATCATGAGCGTGGCGCAGTGTCAGATGAAGGTAGACCTTGAGCCTCCGCATGTTGCAGATGCAGTTATCAGCAACATCGAGAGTCTGATATCATTTGAGAGGCTCAGGGGAGAGAGCGCGGCTATTATGGGATACGGCTACATCGGCAAGGAAA
This sequence comes from Dehalococcoidia bacterium, assembly GCA_003567655.1. Taxonomy (GTDB): domain Bacteria; phylum Chloroflexota; class Dehalococcoidia; order GIF9; family AB-539-J10; genus RBG-13-51-36. The sequence continues at coordinate 2,068 of PWZA01000033.1, read as the reverse complement.
TTGCCGCTCGCCTTAAGGATAGAGTTGACACTGTTGTCTTTGATCCCCGGCCAGAAAAGCGTACAGAGGCAAGAGGTAGAGGTTTCAAGATTGCCGAGACACCTCCTATCGCAGTTGCAGACAAGTTCATAGTGATAGGTTGCTCCGGGGAAACATCGATCGGCAGAAAGGAGATCGCCAAGCTAAGTCAGCACACATATCTCGTCAGCGCGACGTCAGACCAGAGGGAAATTGGCCTCCTTGAGTTACAGGGAATGAGTGCGGGGAGCATAAGTCCTCTTTGTGACGACAGCGACAAAGTCATAGGTACATCATACTTAGTAGGGCCAAGGGGAATCGAGGTGTGTCTCATCGCCGATGGCTACCCAATAAACTTCTGGTGCAGCGAGAGCATGCCCGACAAAGTGAGTTCCTTGATACTTAGTCTGCTCCTTGTATCTGCTGTTGAACTCGTTCAAGAACATGGGAATCTACCTCCGGGCATACACGTCAAACCCGTAGACACGTGTGCCGAGAAGTGCAAACTAGCTGAGGTCTACGAAGATATATGACAATGCATCCCCGCTGCAGGAGGATACTGCTCTGCCCCACGTAGAGATGAGGTGACTATGATGCAAAGAACTGAAAGGTTTGGCACCGTCCCTTCGATCATCCCCTCAATGGACGTAGGTATCCGAGACTTGCGTAAGATCGCGAATGCGGTCTGCCGTCTCCGACTGGAGATTGGTGGGTTTAAGGTTGGTTCACTGCTGGCCTGGCGACATGGATTGCCCAAGATAGTGAATAGCATCAAAGCTATTGGCGACACTCCTGTTATCTTCGATGCCCAGAAGGCCGGAACAGATATACCCACAATAGTGGAGGACCAGGTGAAACTCGCGGCAGACGCCGGAATTGATGCATTCATCGCTGCTCCGTTAGGCTCTGGCCCGAAATCCCTCGAGGCTTTTGTAAGAACCTCGCTCGACTGTGAAATCGTCCCTATTATCGTATTAGAAATGACGCATCCGATGGCGAGCGCTTACTTAGCGGCCGACGCGGGAGCCAGCATTCTACTGCAGTCTCTGGAAATGGGAGTTGGTTGTTTTGTCGCTCCAGCAAACAATCCTGGCAGGATAACCTACTATAGGGATTTGGCTCGCCACAATGGGAAGAGGATTAGGATATTCTCACCGGGCGTTGGGCCGCAGGGAGGCGGCCCCGATACAGCAGTGAAGGCCGGTGCGGATTTCGTGATCATTGGCAGGAGTATCTATGAAGCACCTGACCCTCACGCAGAGGTGACTCGCATTTACCGCCTCATATCGACCGCATATCAAGACCGGGATCGTTCTGCCTAGCAGGTCACATAGACTGGCCAGCCATGAAGAAGCCTTTTATTGTTCATGAGAGCAGCGTTGTCGGGTTCCAAGGCATGTGTGGCTGGGTTAAGGAACTCCTTGAACCCAAAGCGTGTGACATCTCGAATCTAAACATTGCCCTTATCGTGGTAGCTCCGGGCAAGAGCTCGGAAGCACATTATCACGTGAAAATCGAAGAGGTCTACTACATTCTGGCCGGTAAAGGAGAAATCAGAATCGATGACAACAGAGAGGAAGTCCGAACTGGACACGCAGTATATATCCCCAATGGCAAAACACACGCTATTAGGAATACGTTCGACGAACCCTTGATTCTTCTATCGATTAACGCGCCGCCATATGATCAGGAAGACGTGCGCATTGTCAACAGCTTCTAGGTGACCCCGATACGGGCAGGACAGACTGTACGTTCCATGTCCCATCCTCTCGATAGATAGCATTGTCACTGTGCGGACACGCTGCAGCAGAGCGGTCTCGTGTTGCTCTTATGAGCCGTGCAACGGGCTACGTCAGAATCCGGGGACACCATACCAATTAGGCCTGCGGTGGCCCCGGTTAACGCGCCCCCGCGAATACAGCCGCAAGGCAGACAGCCGGGTTGCTTCGTAGTCCCGACCCCTCGGGATGGATCGGAGCTCCCTGAGAACGACAGAGGCGCCGGGGCCTGCGCCCCCAGACCCACAGACCCCCGGTGTGAGTCGTTACTG
>PWZA01000125.1 GCA_003567655.1 Dehalococcoidia bacterium | reverse complement strand
TCTGGAAGCTATGACACTCACTTCATATCGAGGTTAAAGGAGAGCAAAAATGGGTGACAGGATGAGACAAGAAGTCGAGAAACTAACCGGCCTCCGAGAAGAGATCAGGCAAATGGGTGGTGAGGAGGCTGTGGCGAAACACCACGGAAAGGGGAAGCTGACAGCCCGGGAGAGGCTTGCCCTCTTGATCGAAGAAGGTACATTCGTGGAAGTCGGTATGTTAGGGAGTGAGTTTGGCGTTGAAGAGCTCGTGCCGGCGGATGGGGTTGTCACTGGCTACGGCAAGTTGAACGACGGAGTTCGAATAAGAGACGTGGCTGTTGCAGCGTATGACTTCACGGTGAGAGGTGGCTCCATGGGAGCCGTCAACGAGACCAAGGTAACCAGGATAAGAGAGATAGCGCTCAAGGAACGAATCCCTATGATATGGTTGAACGATTCCGGTGGCGCCCGGGTGAGTGGAGGAGGCCTCAGTGGTGAGCGCGTGGCGTTGTTTGCCGATTCAGGGTATCTTTTTAAGGACGAAGCCCTGATGTCCGGGGTGATCCCTCTGGTAGCAGCCATGATGGGCCCCGGTTATGCAGGCACCGCGTATATTCCCGGTCTTTCCGACTTCGTGCCCATGGTGAAGGGGACGAGTTTCATGGGTCTGGGTGGACCGGCGCTTGTAGAATCAGTGATTCGTGAAAAACTGACCGAGGACGAACTGGGGGGCTCCAAGGTTCATTGTGAGATCAGCGGCTGTGGGGATCTGGAGGTGAAATCGGACGAAGAGTGCATCAGAGCGATAAAGGAGTATCTTTCCTTCTTCCCACAGCACTGTGACGAGAAGCCCCGGCGGAGGGAATTGTCGGGTGACCCTACGGCCTGGATCGGTGATGGAATCCTGAATGTCATACCCGACAATCCGAGAGAAGCCTATGACATGCACGACCTGATAAGGTACATCGTTGACGATGGGTACTTCTTCGAGATGAAGCCAAAGTGGGGCAGAAACATCGTTGTCGGGTTCGGACGCATAGCCGGTTACTCAATCGGCATCGTGGCCAACAACCCTATGTTCTACGGTGGGGTAATCGACATCGATGCTGCCGACAAGGCGGCCCGCTTTATCTGGCTTTGCGACGCCTTCAATATCCCGCTTCTCTTTATGTCCGATGTGCCTGGCTTCATGGTCGGCTCAAAGGCAGAGAAGTCGGGCATAATCAGGCACGGGGCTAAGATGGTCCATGCCGTGGCTGAAGCAACCGTTCCCAAGTTGACCCTGATCGTGAGGAAGTCCTACGGCGCCGGGTATTATGCCATGTGTGGCAGAGCCTTTGATCCTGACCTGCTGATCGCCTATCCGGGGGCCGAGATATCGGTTATGGGACCCGAGGGGATGGTATCGATCTTCGCCAGAAAACAGCTTGCTGAAGCGGAGAACCCACAGGAGATGACAGAGCGCCTTGCAGATGATATAAGACCCCAGATCAACATATTCAAGACCGCGAAGTACGGTGTCGTAGATGACGTAATAGATCCGAGGGAGACCAGAAAGGTGCTGTTCCGAGCTCTAGAGTTCACAAAGGACAAAAAGATACTCAGGCACCCCAGGAAGCATGGAGTCTATCCCGTCTGAGGAGGAGGCGAATGTACGAGACCATAGTGATCGAGGAAAAGGCTAAAGCAGGCGTGATTATCCTGTCTCGAGAGGAGCGCAGGAACGCCATATCGCCAACTATGCTGACTGAGCTCTTCGATGCTCTGGGTAAGTATGATGACGATCCCAGCATCGTCGCAATCGTGTTGACCGGAGCCGGCAGTAAGGCCTTTTGCGCAGGGGCGGACTTTGCTGATGCTATGGGAGCAACAGTGAGTCTGCTGGACCGTCATGAGCAGCAGAGGAGATTTGTCGAGCTGCTCAAAGCGATCAAGGACTTGAAGAAGCCGTTGTTGGCTAGGGTCAATGGACATGCTCTGGGTGGCGGTCTGGGGTTAGCCTGTGCCTGTGACATAGTTGTCGCTGCAGAAGATTGCCGTCTTGGCACCCCGGAGATAAATGTCGGCCTTTTCCCCTACGTGATAATGGCTGCTCTGATCCGTTCAGCTTCAGCCCCGAAGAAGCTGATGGAGATGATGCTGACCGGTGAAAGGTTCGATGCAAGGGAGGCGCAGCAGCTCGGATTAGTCAATCATGTGGTGCCCCGGGAGCAACTGGATTCAAAGGTCGATGAGATCACGGCGAAACTGACGAGCAAGAGCTCTGCCGTACTGAGACTGGGCAGGAGAGCCTTCTATACCGCACGCGAGATGGAATATGAGAAGGCGCTGGAGTATCTGGCTTCGGTATTGGCCATCAACACGATGGCAGATGACGTTGCCGAAGGGGTCGCGGCTTTCCTGGAGAAGCGTGAACCTCGATGGAAGGGACGATAGATAAGAGAGAGGAGCTACAATGGGATCATCAGACAAAGTGGTAATAACCGCTGCACTGACCGGAGTGGCGGCCAGTAGAGACCAGTGCGAGTGGATTCCGTACACGCCCGAGGAGATTGCTGACGAGGCTCTACGAGCCTACAATGCGGGAGCTGCAATAGTGCATATCCATGGCAGAGAACCTGATGGCGCGCCGTCCTGGAGGGTGGAGGTGTTTCGGGAGATAATGCAGGAGGTGCGGAAGCGGTGTCCCGTGATAATAAACTTCTCCACGGGAGCGATCGGGGTGGACAGGGATACGAGGATGGGTCATATTCGGGAACTGAAACCAGAAATCGCGGCACTGAACATGGGGACGATGAACTATGCCAAGTATAGCTCCAGAAGAAAGAGCTTTGTCTTCTCAGTCGTCTTTCAGAATCCCTTTGATGATATCATGTTCTTCCTTGAGACTATGAGGCAGAACGGTGTGAAACCGGAATGTGAGTGTTTCGACCTGGGGCATGCTGAGAGTATTTTGCCTCTGATGGACATGGGGCTACTGGACAGCTTCCAAGTGAGCCTGATAATGGGTGTGGTTGGGGGTATGGGGGCCACGGCCAGGAATCTAGCGCATGTGTCCACCGTGGTTCCATCCGGAGTAGCGTGGCAAGTGATAGGGCTCAGTAAAGAGCAGTGGCTTTTGGTAGCCACTGCTTTGGCCTTGGGCGGAAATGTCAGGGTAGGACTTGAGGACAACTTCTACTTATCGCCGGGGGATATGGCTCAGGGAAATGGACCCCTAGTGGAGAAGGCGGTGAGAATGGCACGTGATGCGGGCAGAGAACCGGCGACGGTGGACGAAGCAAAGACGATCTTGAAGCTGAGCCAGGTTACATGTAAGCGCGATTGAGCAGGAGGAATACTATTGACGGAAATAGCATCACCTATTACAGGCAGTGTCTGGAAGATTGTAGCGCAAGCCGAGGCATCAATTGGTGAAGGCGAGACCATCATGATACTCGAATCTATGAAGATGGAGATACGGGTCAAGTCTCCGAAAGACGGAAGAATAGTTGAGATCAAGGTGCAGGAGGGTGATTCAGTGCTGGAGGACGATGTCATCGCCATCGTCGAGTGACCGCTGTTCCTGACCTCAGGCCTGGAGGGTAAGATTAATGGACTTCAGATTTAGCGAGGACGAGGAAGCATTCAGGGGAGAGGTTCGCCGATGGCTCAGGGAAGAGATTCCGCAGAGATGGACTGAACTCGACCCTGGGATCTGGGAGGAGACCGAGGAATCATGGGTGCTGGCACGTGAGTTCCAGCGTAAGCTAGGACAGAAGGGCTGGCTGGCGCCAGCCTTCCCCAGAGAATATGGAGGTCTTGAGCTCAGCCATATGAAACGGCTAGTGCTTGCTGAGGAGTTGGCTTACAGCAGAGCTCCGGTGAGTGTCGAAGTGGAGATTACAGTTAACTGGGTTGCGCCTTCTATCATGCTTTTCGGATCTAAGCAGCAGAAGAAGGAATATCTGACCAGGATAGCCAAGGGAGATGTCATCTTCTGCCTCGGATACAGTGAACCGAATGCCGGTTCCGATCTTGCCTCGCTTCAGACGCGTGCGGTGGGAGATGGCGATGACTATGTGATCAACGGTCAGAAGACATGGTGTAGTTATGGCCATCTTGCTGATTATTGCTGGCTGGCTGCCAGAACTGATCCTGATGCTCCCAAGCACAAGGGAATTAGCATCTTCATTGTGGACATGAATACACCGGGCATTTCCACGCGTCCCCTGATGAATGTCTTGAATCGCCACTCATTCAATGAAGTGTTCTTCGATGACGTGCGCATCCCGAAGGAGAACCTGGTAGGACAGAAGAACAACGGGTGGTATCAACTGGTGATAGCTCTCGATTTCGAACGCTCCTCCATAGGCTATGCCGCAGCAAACCAACAGATCATTGAAGAACTCGTAAGGTACGCCAAGGAGACCACGAGGAACGGAGAGCCTCTCGCCAGCAACGCTCTGATCAGGAATGAGCTGGCGCAGCTAGCAGTGGAGAACGAGGTTGCCCGCATGATGGCATATCGCATCGCCTGGATGTTTAGTAGGGGGATCCATCCCAGCTATGAGTCGTCTATGTCGATGATTTTTGTGAGTGAACTGATGAGGCGGACGGCCAATGCAGGGATGCGTATTCTCGGGCACTATGGTGAACTGGACAGAGATTCCAAATGGGCCGTCATGCAGGCACGGATAATGCGCATGTGTCTTAGTTCGCTTTCCATTGGCGTAGGTGGTGGGTCGAATGAGATACAGCGCAATATTATAGCGATGAGAGGTCTGGCACTACCGCGGAAGTGAGGATGGGCAGCGGCTCAAGAGAGGGAGATCTAGAAAGAGGAGACAATGGATTTCAGGTTCAGTGAACGGGAGGAGGCTTTTCGCAAAGAGGTCGATGACTTCATAGTCAAGGAGTTGCCGTCAGACTGGACCGAGAAGAACACTCACTGGCCGGGTGGGTATGGCACTCTTGCGCAATATGAGGAGTTGAGCCCTCAAGTTGAGCAGTTCGTGCGTCGTGTTGTGGAGAAGGGATGGGTAGCGGCATCATGGCCTAAAGAGTACGGAGGGGCGGGACTGAGCTATATGGAGCAGGCCATCCTCCAGGAACGCATGAGCTACTATAGAGCGCCTAGCGGGGATGTGGCTACACTGATCGTGGGCCCCACCCTGATGCTGGCTGCGAGTGAGGAGATGAAGAGCGAGTGGTTGCCGCGCATCGCGAGGGGAGAGGCTCGTTTCTGGCTTGCTTACAGCGAGCCAAATGCGGGTTCCGACCTAGCTTCATTGCAGACCAGAGCCGTCGAGGACGGCGATAACCTTGTCGTAAACGGCCAGAAGATCTGGGGCACTGCTGCGCATGTGTCATGCTATGCCTGGATGGCTGTGAGAACAGATGTTTCAGCACCGTTGCACAAAGGCATTTCGCTGGTAATTGTGGATAACCGTTCGCCGGGTATCACTGTGCGTCCCCTGACGAATATCTGCGGCTTACATTCTTTTAACGAGGTGTTCTTCGATGATGTTCGGGTCCCGAAGAGAAACATCGTGGGTGAGATGAACAAAGGATGGTATTATCTTGTCACAGCCTTGGGGTTCGAGCGTCTGGCAATCCCGATCGGAGGCTTCAGGCGAACGTTCGAGGAGATAGTCAGATACACAGCTGAGACAAAGGACAATGGGCATGTCTTGAGTCAGAGGCCGCTCATGCGGAGTATGCTAGCTGATCTGGCGATCCGAATCGAGATGTCTTACACGTTCTTCTGGCGGGCCGCATGGATGCTTGACAATGGTATTGTGCCGAGTATAGAGGCATCGGTCCTGAAACTGGTCACTACAGAGTTGAGTCAGAGAATGGCAAGCATAGGGATGCGGGTTATGGGGCATTACGGACAACTGGAAGGCAGATCTAAGTGGTCATCCTTACAGGGACGTGTGTGCTCTGGCTACCTAGACTGTATTTCAGCCCTTGTCGGTGCCGGAACCTCCGAAATACAGCGCAACATCATAGCCGCGAGGGGGCTCGGCTTGCCGCTCCAGTGAAGGGATTTCAAGCAATGCATCTTTCGACAGGAAAGGGGGAATACGATGGATCTTGGTCTTAGCGAAGAACAGGAAATGCTGAAGGCGGCTGCCCGTGATTTCCTGCAGAAGGAATGCCCGAAGGAGTTGGTAAGGCGTCTGGATGAGTGTGACGAGGGTTATTCCTCTGAACTGTGGCAGAAGATGGCGGGACAGGGATGGATGGGGTTGATGGTCCCTGAGCGATATGGAGGAGGAGGCGGCAATTTCGTTGATCTGGCAGTCCTGCTGGAGCAGATGGGATACAGCATTGTGCCCGGCCCGTTCTTCTCCACTGTAGTTTTGGGCGGGCTGACCATCCTGGCATCGGGAAGCGAAGAACAGAAGGTCGAGTTCCTGCCCGATATCGCCAGCGGCAAGACGATTCTTGCTTTCGCCTTGACTGAGCCGACTGCGAGCTATGATGCAGCGGCAGTGAAGACCAGTGCCGTAGCTCGTGATGGTGGTTATGTGATAAGCGGCACAAAGCTGTTTGTCCTCAACGCCAACGTCGCCGATCATATTCTATGTGTTGTCCGGACAGAAGAGAGAGAGAATCCCGAGGAGGGCATCACCCTCTTCTTAGTCGATGCCAGGAGTGCCGGAGTCAGGTGTACCCTGTTAAGGACACTGGCACGTGACAAGCAATGTGAGGTCACGTTTGACAATGTGAGTGTCCCTGAGACTAGCATGCTGGGCAGGCCAAATGAGGGATGGCCGGTAGTGAAGGATGCCCTCGAGAGAGCCGCAGTGGCCAAGTGTGCGGAGATGGTTGGGGGTGCCCAGGCGGCATTGGAGATGGCTGTCGACTATGCTAAGGAGAGAGTTCAGTTCGGCAGGCCCATAGGCAGTTTTCAGGCTATCCAACACTATTGTGCTGATATGCTGACAGACGTCAGCGGCTCGCGGTTTGTCACCTACAAGGCAGCCTGGAGGCTGAGCGAGGGGCTTCCGGCGAGCATGGATGTGGCGATAGCTAAAGCGTGGACAGGAGAAGCTTACGGAAGAGTCGCTTTGCTGGCGCACCAGATATTCGGAGCGATTGGCTTCACCATGGATCATGATATACATCTGTACTATAGGCAGGCAAAGGCCGGTGAGACAGCTTACGGTGATAGCGACTTTCAGCGTGCCATCGTTGCCCGAGAACTGGGTCTCTGACAATGTGTTCGCGCTTTCTTGGCGCTACGATCTCGACATACGGGGCATGATGACCGTTCTTCCCGCAGAAGCGGATCACAGACGCGTGCTAATCAGACCATCTCGATCGCCGGATAGACTTAATCATATCGTCTCTGTGCTGTTACTCAGGAATCGCCTGTCAATCCGAGTCATCTGCTTAAGCCATCATCTCGTACTGAGGGTAGCTCGGCCGTGTCACGCCTTTTTCGGTGCTCTGGCCAGGAAAACCCTCATTATGGAGATAATCACGTCTTCGTCTCTCTGATTCTTGACCGACTGCTTCAAGCTAACGACGCCGCCGGAATCGCCCTTCTCCTGTTTCTCCACAACCTCGGCTTCTACATGAATAGTATCACCTATCTTCACCGGGGCTGTGAACCTCACCTTGTCCATACCATAGAAGGCGATGATTGCAAGGTCATTGAGCGGCATCAGTCCCGAGGCTACTGAGAGCACCAACAGGCCGTGCGAAATTCGCTCGCCGAATGGCAAGGATTTTGCATATTCGGCGTCAGTATGAAGCGGATGCCAATCACCGCTGAGACCAGCGAAGTTCACGATATCCGCTTCCGTGATTGTTCTGCCTCTCGTGACTGTTCTGTTTCCAATCTGTATGTCTTCGTAGTATTGCATGGCACCTTCCTCTAAGCGGGTTGACACTGCTCTGCTATCATCAAGAACGGAGTGAAGCTCAACCGAGCTTAACAAGGTCCATGCTTCTACTTAGTTCTCGCTGACAGGCGCTCAACCTGAGCCTGCATAGTAGCTTGTCTTCTTGAGCCTGTCAAGACGCACGGGGTCAAGCCAGAGATTGCCAGACGAGCATCCGCGGGTTTTTCAAGAGCTCAGCTTCATCGGTCGTACTGGCTGGGTGTGGACGGATAATCGTGAGCACTCAGGACTACTGCGCTGCTGTTGACAGGCTCATGGTGATGATTATAATTTATGGCGCACAGCAAGAAGAGGAAGAAGAGCAGGCGTTCGTATAGGTATCGGCATGATTCGAGAATTGGTACTGAAGAGCAGGAGTTACCGTCGGTTCTATGGAGAAGTTGACATAAAGCATGAGATCCTGAAGGATCTCGTCGAACTGGCGCGGCTGTCGCCATCGGCGATGAACTTGCAGCCGTTGAGGTACATCCTCTCCTATGAGTCGGAGAAGAACGCGCTGATCTTCCCTCATCTAGGCTGGGCTGGTTATCTCACCGACTGGCCGGGTCCTTCTGAGGGGGAGAGGCCGTCGGCTTACATAATCATCCTTGCTGATACTGAGATAAGCCGGTCTGTTGGGTGTGACCACGGAATAGCTGCCCAGAGTATCCTGCTGGGGGCGACGGAGAGGGGGCTGGGTGGTTGCATGATAGGCAGCATACGCAGAGAGGAACTCCGTAGTGCCCTGGGCATACCTGAGCGTTATGAGATACTAATCGTGCTGGCTTTGGGGAAACCCAAAGATAAGGTAGTGATAGATACTGTCGGAGTCGGAGAGGACATCAAGTACTGGCGTGATAGTGAAGGAGTTCATCACGTGCCCAAGCGATCGCTGGCCGACCTGATTATCGACTAAGCTCCGGCTTGGTTGTCATATTAGCGAATGTGGAGTCGAGGGGCAAACACTGGCGTCATCTCAATGGTTCTGTGTTATACCTTAGGTGATATGGGCAGGTGGTGAATAGTTTGAGGGCGTTGTCCCTCTGGAGTCGGCAGCGTGCGTTTCGTGTTCGATCAGGCCGATGCTGTTGACGAAGGCATGATGCTCTTCACAGAGCGGAGAGGGGAATAGGGTTATGCTGCGCTATCACATATGGACCATTGGCTGCCAGATGAACAGGGCTGAATCACAACGCATGGCCGACTATCTTGATTCCGCCGGATGTCAGGCTGCGACCGGTTTCTCTGATGCCGATCTGGTGGTTCTGAATACATGCGTCGTAAGACAGAGTGCGGAGAACAAGGTCTTGGGTACGCTTGGTCTGCTGAAAGGCCTTAAGGGTCAGAGTCATGGTCTCCGAATCCTTGTCACAGGATGCTTTGTCGATTCCGACACTCACAATGTTACTGCCCGGTTTCCCGAGGTCGAACTGGCGTTCAGGCCCGGCGATAATGAAGCGCTCGTCGCATGGTGCGAGGAGCAGGGAATCACTGTAAAGCGGAAGGAAAGTATCTCGCAGGTATCGTCTCCCTGTGCTTTCGTTCCCATCATCCAGGGCTGTGACAACTACTGCTCGTACTGTATTGTGCCCTATAGGAGGGGAAGTGAGATAAGTCGCCCTGTGGTGGACATAATTTGTGAGGTCGAGGAGCTTGCAGAGCGAGGAATACGAGAGGCAACCCTGCTCGGACAAAATGTGGACTCATATGGACACGATTTGCCCGGGCGTCCCGATCTGGCTGATTTGCTCACCGAACTGGGTAGTATCGACGCACTGGCCAGGATTCGCTTCTTGACAAATCACCCTAAGGATATCAGTCTCAAACTCATCGACACGGTGGCTTGCAGCGAGAAGGTCTGTGAGCATTTTCAACTGCCGGTACAGGCGGGTGATGATGACATATTGAGGGCTATGCGGCGCGGCTATACGGCGGAGCAGTATCGGGAGATCGTCCAGACCATCCGCCGCAGGATGACTTTGGTGTCGCTGAGTACAGACATAATAGTCGGATTCCCCGGAGAGACTGAAGAGCAATTTGGGCACACCTATTCGCTCATCGAAAACTTGAGATTCGATGTGGTTCATGTGGCAGCCTATTCGCCCCGCCCTGATGCAGCGGCCTCCCGCGAATACCAGGACGATGTTCCGCAGCCGGTCAAGAGGGAACGGCTTGCAAGGATTGAAGCGCTGCAGGCGGGTATAGCCGGCGAGATTAACGCGCAAATGCGGGGCAGACCGGTGGAGGTGTTGGTGGAGGGTAAGAAGCAGGGGAGGTGGTTTGGACGAACCAGAAGTGATAAACTAGTGTTTTTCGAAGATCCCGGTGACTGGCTGGGCAGGTTAGTGACGATCCAGATTGAGAGAACAAGCCCGTGGTCACTGGGAGGCTGGTTACTCATAAACAGCTGACTAAAGGAGGACAAATGGAGATTCTGTTCAGTTCATGGGGAATGATCATCATATTGATAGGATTCTTTGCCCTGATGTACTTCTTCATGATCAGACCCAGACAGAAGCAACAACAGGAGCACGAAGAGATGACCAAAGAGCTACGGTCAGGTGATAAGGTGATCACTGCGGGCGGAATCTACGGTCAGATCGAGAGCCTGGCTGAAGATACTGCGATAGTTAAGCTTGAGTCAGGAGCAACGTTGAAGATTGCCAGGGCCAGCATC
>PWZA01000067.1 GCA_003567655.1 Dehalococcoidia bacterium | reverse complement strand
GTCGGGATTGCTGTACTCGAAGTAATTGTTCTCGCTGCCGGTGTAGAAGAGAATGTCGAGGAAATTGTGAGGGTCGGGGTAGTCGGCTATCCAGCCGAGCACGAACATCTGGTCCTTTTCTTCCTTCAGATTGTAGAGGAAACGCTCCGACTCCAGTTGTCTGACCGAGACGGTCACCCCCAGGTTCTGCTCCCATTCCTCGATAATGGCTCCCAGATATTCGGGCACGAGATTGCCATAACCGGAGACAGTCATGGTAATCGGAGGCAGGTTCGAGACGTCACCATATCGCGAGGAGGCGATGTACTCCTTCGCCTTTTCCACATCATAGTCCACTCCCTCCAGGCCTTCGTTGTAGCCGGGCATCTCCGGCGGCAGAATACCGCCGGCTACGGTCAGCATATCCCTCAGCACCAATTCGGCGATACGGTCTTTGTCCACGGCATGTGAGAAGGCAAGGCGCACGTTTATGTCATCGAAAGGAGGTTCGGCAGTGTTGAACCCGATATAGTACAGGCTGAGCTCAGAGGTCACGGCCAGCTCTTTGTGAAGCGGGCCGGCCTCGTCGCTCACCCGGTAGATGTAACCACCGTACACCGGAGCGACGTCGATGTATCCCAGTTCATACATGGGCATAGGCGGGCCGGCCAGGATAAAGACAATGCTCTCCACCCGGGCCGGGTCTCCATAGTAGGAGTCGTTCCGCTCCAGCAGCAGATACTCCCCCTTCTGCCACTCCTTCAGCTTGAAGGGCCCCGTCCCGTCCGGCTGCCGCCACCAGTCGCTACCGGGTTCCACATTGTCTTCATCGACGACAAAGGCGGTGGGATAGGCCATCTTGTTCAGGAAATACGCCTTGGGAGCGTCGATGGTAACCCGGAGAGTATGCTCATCGATCACCTCGACACCGGCCAGGCTTTCCGCCTCTCCCCGCAGCATCTCTCCAGCGCCGACGATATCGCCCAGATAGGTATCCGCCGTGCCGGAGCCGGTATCGGGGTGGCAGGCACGCTCCCAGGAGTATTTGAAGTCGGCGGCCTTGACTTCCCTTCCACCATGAAACTCCACCCCCGGCCGCAGGTGGAAGGTGTATGTCATACCGTCCGCGCTCTTCTCCCAGCTCTCGGCAATATCGGGCACTATCTCCAGGTCGTGGTCAAGGCGAACCAGTCCCGAGAAGACGTGCACGACATAGGAATAGGATGAGAAGTCGGAAACGATCGCCGGGTCCAGCGTCATGGGGTCCCTATCCCAGAGCCGCAGCATTCCTCCATTAGTCTGCCAGGGCAAACAGCCGGCCAGATGAAGGCAAGACAGGGCGACGACAAGCAAGAGGGCAACAGTGATCCGTCCTCTTCTGTGATACGAGTTAACTGTTTTCATCGGCGTTCAGTCCTCAGCTACTTCTCTCAGCCCGCAACGGGCACGGGGTACACTTACCAGATAATGACAAACCGCGTAATTGTATCATCATAGTCGGGGGTGGCTATACTATGACCGGACGGGGTTACGACACACTGGTAATACCGCCTGCCGACCTCAAGCTCGACCTCCCAGTCGAACTGGGGCTCAATGAAGACCAGACCCCTGTCGGTGGTGTCGAAGGCGACAATGGCATGCCCGCTTCCTCCCCGATATTCGATACCGACATAGGCGCAGCGTATCCCCTCCCTGGCAGCGTTGGCCTTGACATCGGCTGCATAATCAAGACAGGTGTACTCGCTATCCACATATTCCTGCTCGCTCGTCCGATCGCGCTCGAGGAAATCCAGCATCTCGTCGTAGCGAGGGTCTCTCAGAACATAGCCATATCCCTCGGTCAGCCTGTCGTAGTTGACCTGCAGGTTATATAGCGCGCTTTCAAGAAATTCGATATTCTCCTGCGCGGTGTGCAGCTCGGACTCAATACCTTCCAGTTCGGAGCGACCGGCAGCCAGTTCACTCTCCAGGCCGATCAGCTGCGACTGTGCATCACCAAGCTGGTTGGAGAGCAAGACTACGCCGAGAATGGAGGCGACCGCCACCGCCGCCAGCGCAGCGATGGCGAACCAGAATCTGCCGTGGGAACGTCCGTGAACCATCAATAACCTCCAAACATCGGTTCCATTGCGGATAACAGCTGAGCCGGGTCTTCGGATTCCTGCGCCAGCCTCTCGAACGGGCACAGGTCAGTCTCGGCAGAGTTCAGTATGTGTGGAACTGTATGCCTGCTGGTGACGGGCAGCCCCTGGCTCTTGAGAATCTCAAGTGCCCCGAGGCTGGCTGTGACTGCATAGACCGAAGTTACCCCGGCATGAAGACACAGCATAGCTACAGCCGACCCCACCATGCGATCGGCCACGGCAGCATTATGTAAAATAGCGCCACTGCTCTTTACGGCACGGAAAAAGGCGGCTACTCCGTGTTCCCTGGACCTGAGAAGCACCTCGCCATCCCTGACTATAACAAGGTTCCACCCCTCCACTTCCAGAAGAGAGCCTGCCAACTCTATATCAGCGCTATTACTTTGCATTCTACTGCATCGGGTCACGAGTAAACAGCCCGCGACCGAGTCCTCTTACATCAATCACCGGTCTATATCCGCAGCACCGTCCGGCACCCTCGAATCGATCCTCTCCATTCGACACCTCCCTCAACCTTGCTCTTTAAGCCGGTACTTCAGGCTGCCCACTCCCAGTTCATGCGCTGCCCGGATATGAGCTGTACTATCAGCGTCGTTTATCCTGCCCAGAATATCGTCAGATCCCAGGTGGGCGAATCGCCCGGCAGGCTTACTCTCAGCTATGATGTCCAGCGAGGCCCTGTCAATGGCAACAATATCGGAGGAGCAGAGGATGCCGATATCGGGCACGACCGGCAGGCCCGAAGGGGCAACACAGTCGCACAGAGGAGTCACGTCCTGGACGAAGTTGATGCAAGCTACTCTGGACCCGAACCGGCTCAACGCGCCGGCGGCGGCATGAGCCAGGTTGACCGCGAACTCCTCCCGGGCCCCCGGGGGCAGGGTGAAGACCTTCTCTTTGCAGAGAAAGAGGCACCGGTTGCAGCTCATGCATTCCTCTTCATCACGCACCATTTTCCCCTCGAACAAAGAGAGGGCTCCGTAGAGACAGACTTCCAGGCACTCTCCGCAGCCCGTGCATGCTTCTATGTCAATCAGGCCGCGACCTGCCCTGTGCTGGGCGGCCTTCGATTCCTTGGTCACGCAGCCCATAGCCACATTCTTGACCGAGCCACCTATGCCGGACAGCAGATGCCCTTTTACATGAGTGAGGACTATCATGCAGTCGGCCTCGAGAATCCCGCCGGCCACCTTCACCCTGTCGATGGGGCACTCGGAAGACCGTCCCGGCACATCGACCCATTCGCCGTCGTGCCCTTCCTCACCATCAGCGATGACGATAGGCGCTCCCACCGATTCCTCGGTGAAGCCGTTATAGGCAGCCGTCTTCAGATACTGTCCGGCCGTGAATCTCCTTCCCGGGTAAAGAGTGGTGGTATCGGTAACAAACGGTCTGCCTCCGGCTTCCTTGATCAGATCGCATACCCTTCTCACTATCGGCGGGCGAAGATAGGCAGTGCCGCCGTATTCACCCATGTGGAGCTTGACCGCCACGGAATCACCGGCAGAAATAACGTGTGACACCTCTGAGAACAGGCCTCTCAGTTCTTTGAGGAACGCCTTGTTCCTGCTATAGGGGAAGAAGAAGACATCGCTGCTCCGGCCATTGTTCATAATACTTGCTCCTTTCGCTCGCCCCCATGTGTTTGCTCAGGAAATAACACACTCTTAATATGCTGTGCGGATCCCAGCGCACTCCAGAAGACCTCATCTAACGCTCAGCCCCGAACAGGTTCCTGGCCTTCAGGCTCAGATGGCCGTTGTCGCAGACGACAACGTGATCAAGAACCTCGATACCCACGATTTCACCGGCTTTCACCAGCCGCCCGGTCAACTCGATATCCTCCTTTGATGGTTCAGGATCACCGGAAGGATGATTGTGTACGAAGATCACCGAAGCGGCACACGAGGAAACAGCTTCCTTGAACACCTCGCGCGGATGCACGATGCTCGTGTCCAGGCTGCCTACGGATACCGACTTGCAGTTTATCAGCCTGTTTCTTGTATCCAGGCAAAGGACGAGGAAGTGTTCCCTCTTCTTTCCCTTAAGACGGCCCCTCACCGCAGCAGCCACATCCTCCGGCGTCTTGAGAATCGGCTCCTGCTTACCCCCGATATCGGCATCCAGCCTCTTGCTCAATTCAAGGGCAGCTTTGATCTGCGCCGCCTTGGCCGGGCCGATCCCCTTTATATCAGTCAACTCTTCCACAGAAGCATTGGCCACACCCTTGAGACTGCCGAACCTGCTCAACAACCTCTGGCTGGCGACCATGACCGGTTCGCCTTTCACACCACGCCCCAGTATCAGGGCCAGGATCTCCTGGGCGGACAGAGCTTCACCGCCCAGCTTGAGCAGTCTCTCCCTGGGACGTTCGCTGAGCGGCATATCGCGCACTGTGAAGGAGTCCTTCATTGCCTGTACTCCCCGGGCAGCTCTGAGGGCAAACCTCTGAAGGCCCTTTTCCTGAGAACGGGAACGCCCCTTATCACCAGCAACAGGGCCAGTGCTGCCAGCACAGCGATCAGGACGGGATGTAACCATGTCCTCCCCTCCTCAGCCATCGGGGCGGTCAGGGTTGCCTGCCATTCAGCATCAAGCCCGTCCATATCAAAACCGTAGACCTGGAGCAGGGCCTCGTCATAGGTGCTGCCCTGCTTGATCACATTTAACAGTTCGAGCATCCTATCCTGTCCGTAAGCATTCAGCAGATACTCCACGAGGCTGTAGCTCTGCGCATAGGAGAGGTAAGCCTGCTCAGTTTCGGCGGAAAAGGGACTGCACAGACTGCGCACCGAGATGAGTGCACCTTCCGAGATGGCCTTGTCGAGGCGGGAACGAAATTGCGGCTCGAGGTCTCCCTCATTGTACATGGCCAATCCCTCATCGAGCCATAAAGGAAGCTTCCCGTAGGGACTAAAGGTCGCCTGGTGAACAACAAGATGTGTGAGCTCATGGACCAGGGCCCGCCTGCCCCACTCGACCCTCGTCGGAGGAATACCGATAGCGATAGTACTGAACTGCGTATAGGCAACGCCGCCGGTCCATTCCTGGGGGAAGATCATAGCTCCCCGCAGATCATCGGCGGAGGCATATATGTATATCTCTATGGATCTTTCCGGGTAGGTGCCGATTTCCTCGGTCAGTCTGACAAGCCCTTCCTCGCAGACATCCAGCAACTCCTGCGCAAATGAACTGCTACCCTCATACCAGAAGAGGGTCAACTCTTCGTGCCGAGGTTGTTCATCTCCTGACGCGGGGCCGCTGCCTGTCAAGCTCTGCCAGGCATAGCGGTCGTCATCGAAACTCATCACATCGGGCGAGGTCTCAAGTATGTTTCCATCGGCATCCTCAATCGTCCACCAATATGCGACCCTGGCGCCCGGGGGCAGGCTTGCCTTCTTCATGTCCCATTCCCACTCAGCATCTACGATCGGTGCCGGCGTGAAATCAGCCCACCCCTCACTGACAGCCTCAACGTACTGCATCATGTCAACGACATACAGGAGACGGACATCAACGATATCGCTGCTGCTCTCGGCCTTAAGACTAAACACAGCCCGCAGAGGAAAATCTGTCTCCACATCGCTTTCTATGACCGTGATCTCGCTCCCGGCCTGCCCGGCCGACGGCGAATCATGAAGCCAGGTGTCACCGACCGCGACACTGCCCTGTCCGGCAACGGAAGAAGGAGCTAACAGCAGCAGCAACGCCAGGATAGCAACGGCAATTCGTACGATCATTTCCCTATTTGAGACCGGAGATAGGCATTGATGAACCCGTCCAGTTCGCCATCCAGCACGGCTTCAGGATTATGCACTTCATAGTCAGTGCGGAGATCCTTCACCATTTTGTAGGGGTGAAGGACGTAACTGCGGATTTGATTCCCCCAGCCGGCCAGGATACGCTCACCCTTGATCCTGGCTCTCTCGTTCTCCTTCTTCTTGCGGTCAAGCTCGAGAAGACGCGAATAGAGAATCTTCAGAGCCGCTTCCTTGTTCTGGTGCTGCGACCTCTCTCCCTGGCACACAACCACCAGTCCCGTAGGCAGGTGGGTTATTCGAACGGCGCTGCTCGTCTTCTGCATGTGTTGGCCGCCGGGGCCGCTGGACCTGAAGGTGTCTACCTGCAGCTCGTCCGGTGCTATTGCTATATCCACCGCCGCCTCAGCTTCAGGAAGGACCTCCACCAGAACAAAAGAGGTGTGGCGGGCATGGTCAGAGTCAAACGGGGAAAGCCTTACCAACCTGTGAACTCCGTGTTCGCCTTTGAGATAACCGTAGGTATAGTCCCCAGTGATCTCAACAATGGCACTCTTGATACCGGCCTCCTCCGCGGGGGAGACATCCAGAACCTCAGCCGCAAAACCACGTCGCTCCGCCCATCTCAAGTACATCCGAAGCAACATATCCGCCCAATCCTGAGACTCTGTGCCTCCGGCACCGGCATGAAGGGCGAGCATGGCGTTGCGGGCATCGTATTCGCCGACAAGCAGTTGCTGACTCTCCAGTTCTTCAAACTGAGTCCTGAGTTTCTTGAGTTCCAGTTGCAGTTCATCCTCAAGAGCCCGGTCCTCCTCGTCGACGGCCAGAACACTCATGTCCTGGAGTTCCACAGCTTTCTTCTCCAGGTCGCGCCAGGCATCGACCAGACTCTTCTTGGCCGACAGCCGGCGCATGGTAGACTTAGCCCTTGCCGGGTCTAACCAAAAATCAGGCTGAGCTGACTCTTCCTCAATGCGGGCGATCTCATCTTCCTTGGTGGCGATGTCAAAGATGCACCATGGTTTCCGAGATTCGGCGAAGCAATGATTCCAGGTCCTCTTGTTCTTCCTGCATATTACTCCCTGTACTCAATCGATATGGCCGGCCGCGACAGCTTCGCAATCGCTCCTGTCTGTCACCCGATCAGATGCTCTACCGTGCTAGCTCTGTTCAGGTAGACGGCTACCCGCCGCCGCGAGGTGAGCAAGGCGGGTAGGTTCAGGTAGTCGACGACCACGGCAGCATTTTAGCACCCATCGCAGGACCGATGCCAGATCGACCTTATGACCAATGGAGACGTATATCGGCCTGACTCCGAACCTGGTTCGTAAAGCCGCTCCCACAGTCTCCCCGTTGTCAACCAATTCGGCATGAGAGCCAGGCTCTTCTCCCGGAGGCTCATGCCTGCCGCACAGTAGAGACTTGGCACAGCCTACTGTGGGCAGGTCAAGGAAAAGCCCCAGATGGGTGGCCAGCCCCAATCTCCTGGGGTGCGCAATCCCCTGCCCGTCAACCAGAACGAGATCGGGAGTGTTCTTCAGCTTACGACAGGCAGCCAGGATCAAAGGACACTCCCTGAAGGAGAGCAAGCCGGGAACATAGGGAAATGAGACCTCTCCCTCAACTACCTTTATCTCGACAATGCTCAACTCAGGATAAGATAGAACTACCGCAGCCGCTCTTGCTAATACCCGGCTATGACGGTGGGATATGTCAACGCCAGCCACAAGGCGCGGATTAGAGACCGTGTTCTCAGTTACGGCCTTCCCTGCCAGACTCAGCTGTATTTCTTTGGCCTCTGCAATGCTCACATCCCACCCGTGGAGTTCATGCACCCTCATGATTTGAATTATAGAGCATTCGCCCCTGGCAACAAACACGAGAGCTTCTATAGTACGAGAAGCACAAATCTTGTCACACACGAGCATTTGCTAAAAAGGAAACGCTCTGCTACAATCGCAATCTGATCGATGATCGGTCGGCAGATCGGTCATGCGCCATGTCGCAGAGAAAGCTTGCGTATGCAATCCTTAGCCAGCCCGGGTAACCACTGAGGAGATGTACTTATGCCTGAAGAGATCACACACAGCGTAGAAGCCATCGAGGCCGAGTCTGAGAAAATACTGGAGGAGGCGAGGAACAAAGCCAAGTCGATAATCCAGGAAGCCAGGGAAGAAGCCAAGAACATACTCTCCTCTCAACTGCCCGTCAATGAGGTCAAGACTGAAAGTGTCAATATCCTGAACGAGGCTAAGGGCAAAGCCGACAAGCGAATCCAGGACTCTGAGAAGAAAGCCGCTCAAATCCGTACCGAAGCCGACAAGAAGGCTAACGAGATGGCGGAGCGTATGATAACCATCATCACCGGCAAACGCTAATATGGCATCTTTAATAGTCAATACGCCCGACCCTATGGCCAAAGTCAGGGTTCTGACTACGAAAGATCACTCCACTAATACCCTCAAAGCCCTCCATGCCGCAGGCGTGCTCCATGTGGAGCAGAGCCAAGAGCTGAAGCCTGTAGACAGAGAGGCGATCGAACGTGATAGCAAGGAGATCAGCCGGCTGTTGACGGAAATAGACAATGTGCTGGCTTACATACCTAAGGCAGAAAGCGTGTCCCTGGATGATATAGAGGTTATATATACCAGGCCCCTTAGCGAGATCCAGGGCGAGGTCGAGTCGTTGTGCACCAAGCTCAGCAATATGCATCGGAGGGTCACAACACTTGAGGATGGACTCAAAGAACGAGCAGAACTAAGCCGTTATCTTGACCCAATCGGGCGCCAGGCGGATATCAGATTGGTAGATCTCGACTTCTCGGGACGCTATCTGTTTTCCCGGGTTTTCATCGTTCCGGTTGAAGCATACCAGAACATACAGAACGAAATTCAGGATCAGCTGCTGGAGAGTATGGCGGTGACACTGGAACACGAAACCATTCTGTACATAATCGCCAGAACCCAGGACCGGCAGGCTGTGGAGTCTGCTGTTAAGAGCGGTGGCGGGAGAATACTGCAGATACCGAGCGAAGACTCGACGGTGCGGGAATTCGTTGAGGGAGCCCGTGAGAAGAATAAGAGCGTCGAGGAGGAACTGACAAGGCTTCAAGCCGAGATTGAGGAACAGGTCAAAGAGAACCTTGAAAGGCTCGTCCTGTTCAGGGAGGCTCTGTCGGCAGAAGCCGAAAGACTGGCAGTTCTGCAAAAGGCCTCTGAGGCAAACTACGTTACCCTGGTGGAGGGGTGGATGCCGGAGGCAAGCATCGAATCCACCATTGCAGATCTCAAGGAGAAGGTAGGACTTGTTTACGTTGACACAAGTACGCCGGGGCAAGCAGAAGAGCCTCCCACAAAGATGAGGAACTCCGCAGCGGTCAAACCATTCGAAGTGATCGTCAATCTCTTCGGTACACCGAAATACCGGGAATGGGATCCGACACCTATAACAGCATATTCGTTTGCCGTCTTCTTTGGACTTATGCTCTGTGACGTTGCCTATGCTATCGGTCTCCTGCTGGCCGCGAAATTCCTGATACGCAAGTTCGTTGACGACCCCTATACCGAAGGCTACAGGTTGTTCCAGAGGGTGCTCTATATAAGCGGCGGAGTGGCTCTTGTACTGGGCTTGCTGTCGGGATATTACCTGGGAGACGGGTTCAATCTGCTCTTCGGAGTAAGCAGCGTGGCACTTCTGCAGCCCGTAAGCGACATACTCGGCGACCCGATTTCCTTCATAGTGCTTGCCATCATACTGGGGCTTTTTCATGTAAACGTAGCTCATGCCATGTCATTAATCGGAGGTATCAAGAAGGGGAACAAGGGGATTGTAATCAACAAGATCTCGCTTTTTACGCTACAGATCTTCGGTGTTCCCATAATACTGCGATGGCTCTTTAACATATCTTTGCCGATTGACCCCAGCATGTACGGCACCTTCCTATACATCGTAGGTGCCAGCGTGATAGGTATCATAGTGTCCTCCTTCATGCAGCAGGGTGGCCTGGGGGCGGTGTTCTGGATCTTTGACCTGACCGGTCTCCTGGGCGACGTCATGTCATATGCCAGGCTGGCAGGCGTGGGACTGGCCACCTTCTACCTGGCATCGAGCTTCAACATGCTGGCGCAGTTGTTCTCCGGCATGCTACCCGGCGTCATCGGAGTCATAATCGGGGTCGTCCTGGCAATTGTAATCCTCATTTTTGGGCATCTTATCAACCTGGCCCTTAGTGGTATCGGGTGTTTCGTGCACTCACTCAGGCTTTGTTTCGTTGAGTTCTTGTCGAAATTCTACGAAGGTGGGGGCGAGGAGTACAGTCCATTCCGGCTCAAGACGCGACCCGCACTTGTGAAATAAAAAGGCTTAGAACAGGAGGTATAGAGACATGATAGATCCAAGCGCATTAGCCAGTATCGGTGGTGCAGCGGCGTTGATCGCCGGCCTGGTCGGGTCAGCTATAGGCATTGCCACTGCCGCATCAGGAGGGTTGGCTACGTTATCGGAAGACCCCAGGCAGTTCAGGAATGTGCTTATACTAGCATCGCTGCCAATGACACAGTCCTTCTACGGGTTGATAGTGCTCATACTGGTCATAACCGGCGTACTACCCAACATACCTGCTGAGGGCAGTGCCGGCTCTGTCGCCCTCGGCGTCAGTCTCATAGC
>PWZA01000109.1 GCA_003567655.1 Dehalococcoidia bacterium | reverse complement strand
GGCGACCCGCGGTTTGCGGAGATTTGCGAGAACCGCCCGCTATTCGGTGACGTCGGTTAGCCGGCGCGGCTTGAAAACCCCGGCACCTGCCAGGTTAGAGGCAACCTCCTCAGCTTCCTTGATTATGCTCTCTATCAACTCCTTGACCGTCGGAATGTCATGGATGAGGCCCACAACCTGACCGACGCTAATGAGGCCATTGTCGACATCGCCGGATTCGAGGAGCCCCAACCCGGCCTTACCGCTGATGAGTTTTTCTAGTTGGTGTATGTCGGAGCCTTGTCGTTCCAGCTCGAGCACCTTTCCGGCTGTGGCGTTTCTAAGCATCCTCATGGTGTTACGGAACGATCGGAGCAGTAAGACAGTGTCACGTTCTGATGAACTGATCAGCAGTTCCTTCACCCTGAGATGTGCCGGCGCCTCCTTGGTTGCCATGAACCGCGTACCCATGTTCACCGCTTCCGCTCCCAGTGCCAGTGCGGCAACGAGCCCGCGTCCGTCCCCAAAGCCTCCTGAGGCGATGACGGGGATCTCTACTGCATCGACAGTGAGCGGAATGAGGACAAGGGACGTAACGTCTTCCTCGCCCGGGTGTCCTGCACACTCAAAGCCGTCGATGCTGACGGCATCGCAGCCTATGCGCTGAGCCGTGCGGGCGAAACGAACCGCTGTGCACTTGTGTATTACCTTGACTCCTGCGGACTTGAGGCGTTCCATGTAGGGCTCCGGGCTTCTCCCCGCTGTCTCCACTATCCTGACCCCTGAGTCTATGACCGTGTCTATATACCCATCGATATCGACGGGACGGAAAGTGGGCATGAGGGTTATGTTCACCCCGAAGGGCTTGTCTGTAAGACCCCTGGTCTTCTCTATCTCAGCGGCAAGATCCTTCGTGTTCGAGAACGTGAACGCTGAGAGAATCCCCAGACCTCCTGCGTTGGATACTGCCGCTACCAACTCTGCCCGCGAAACCCA
Organism: Dehalococcoidia bacterium; assembly: GCA_003567655.1. Taxonomy (GTDB): domain Bacteria; phylum Chloroflexota; class Dehalococcoidia; order GIF9; family AB-539-J10; genus RBG-13-51-36. Next base: position 9,653 of record PWZA01000109.1, on the reverse strand, counting down.
CATCATCCCGCCCTGGATTATGGGATAGTTGATGCCGAGGAACTCGGTTACGCGCGTCTTGAACATTATGTTTCCCCCTTCGATGTTTGGACTGATTATAGCACTTGAGTTGTCGACGGGACACCTTGATAAGGGGCAGGGCATGCGGTCGTAGCAGTGATTGACGGGTAGCTCGCTTTGCATGTATTAGATGGCCGGTGTTATACTGGCCGACAGTTAGCTTCCCGGGAACCGCAGGAAGAAGAAGGCCTTCATAATGAGAATCAACGTTATGGCCGACATACTCCAAGCCAATGATCGTATTGCGGCCTTGAACAGGCAGGTGTTCGATGGCAACAGGAACCTGGTACTTAATCTCATGAGCTCGCCAGGGGCAGGGAAGACTACCTTGTTGGAGAAGACGGCGGAGGCATTAAAGGGTCAGTTGCGCCTCGGAGTTATCGTAGGAGATATTGAGACGACTAGAGATGCAGACCGTCTTGAGAGCCACAGTCTTCCTGCTGTGCAGTTGACAACAGGTAGCGCTTGTCACCTCGACGCTAATATGATCGCCTCGGTGCTGGGGCGCATCGATCTGGCGAGTATCGACGTGCTCATCATCGAAAACGTAGGTAACCTGGTCTGTCCGGCTGAGTTCAGCCTGGGCGAGGATCTCAAGGTTATGGTTCTCAGCGTGACCGAGGGTGACGAGAAGCCTCTGAAATACCCCGCTATGTTCAGGGAGTCTTCATTGCTTCTGATCAATAAGATTGATCTGCTGAAACACACCAATTTTGATCTGGAAGAGGCGAAGGCGAATGCCAGGAGGATTAACGGTGGCATAGAGATCATCGATATATCGTGCATCACCGGAGAGGGGATTTGTGAGTGGACCACCTGGCTTTCTAGTTGCCACCGGGAGAAGTTCGGGTCTAAGTCTCGTGCATGAGATGGCAATAGCCCGCAGTATAGTTGAGCTTGCTGTTGCGGCGGCCGAGAAGGAGGGCGCCACCAGAATCGTCAAGGTCAATGTGCTGGCAGGTGAGTTGCGGGGAATCATACCTGCGCAACTGATAATGTGCTTTGGACTGATGTCGGAGAATACCCCTGCCTCCGGAGCTCATCTGAGCCTCAGGATCACTCCGCTGGTCGGGAGATGTATGAAGTGTGAGGAAGACTTCACTGTTAAGGATAGTAGATTTACCTGTCCTCGATGTCAGGGGCAAGATGTACAGATGGTGAGTGGCACAGAGCTCCGGGTGGTTGATATCGATGTCGAGTGAGATAGAAAAGGAGGCTGGACAAATGGTTGAATCTGCATACGAGAGATTGGCTGAGGCCTTGATGCTGAGAGGGGGAACGCTGCCAGTGCTGAAATGCAAAGAGTTTTACGCTCTGCTGGAGGAACTCTTCACCCCGGAGGAGGCTGAACTCGCCGCCAGGATGCCTATCAGGCCGGCTACTGTAGAAGCGTTGGCTTTAGACGCCGAAAAGGAGAACACCTCGAGAGTACATGGAGTGCTGGAGGCTCTGGCAGACAAGGGCATTGTGTTTACTACAGAGAGGGATGGCCGGAGGGTCTATGCTTTGATGCCCATCATCCCTGGCGTCTTTGAGATGCAGTTTATGAAGGGCGAAGTCAGTGAGCGGACCAAGAGATTGGCTCGTCTGTTCGATGACTATTTCGCACTGGCCAGTGGAATGGTTCAGGAACAAGTAAGAGCTTCAGCTGCAGGTGAAGCTGGATTTCCTTTCGCGAGAGTTATTACCGTGGAGCAGGAGATTCCGTCCGATGTCACGGTGCATTCTTATGACAGGGTTTCGGAGTATATTGAGCAGGCGGAGCATATCGCGGTTAGCGTTTGCTACTGCCGTCATCATGGTGAGTTGTTGGGCCATCCTTGTGACAAGCCCAAGGATGTATGTATGACCTTCGGGCCGCAGGCCGCATATGTTGCTGAGCGAGGCTTCGGCAGACTGGTGTCGAAGGAGGAAGCAAGGAAAGTGCTGGATCGCTCTGAGGAAGCAGGGTTAGTGCACTGCTCCAGCAATACCGGTGATTACATTAGCTTCATCTGTAACTGCTGTGTGTGCCACTGTGGCATCCTTCGGAGCATAAAGAGCGGCATAATCCCCATGGGGGCGGTCTCCGGTTTTATTGTGACTGTGGATGAGGATGCGTGTAGCGGATGTGGTTCGTGTGTGGATAGATGCCGCATGGATGCTCTTTCTCTTAACGGTGATTCCGCAGTTCGAGATGGCGAGCGCTGCATTGGATGCGGACTATGCATATCAGTTTGCCCTACCGACGCGCTGAAGCTGGAACCAAGGGAAGGGGCGGCGGTGCCTCCGCGCAACCAGCGTGAACTCAGGTCGTCACTGATATCGGCTCTACAACAACTCAATCAGTGACTGATCAGGGTTTGTTCTCATATTGCGCCTGTGATTTTAGTGAGCGCCGTCAGTGTTCGCTACCCTATCTGCTGTGATTAATGCGAGCTCCGGTGGGCTTTGTCGCCTTTAGCGCCCTTGCAAAAGAGCTGGTTTCTGTGCCATACTTGTCAGCGGTAATGTTCCCGACCTGTTGGACACCGATTCATTCTGTTGGGCTCATGCCCAACCCTATCGAGTTACACACCTGGAAACAGTGCAGATGCGTAAAGCCTTCGGCGTGCGGCAAGCTATGCATTGGGCGATAGCTGAGTTGTCCATTGTTGGACTATTGATCGAAAGGAGGTTGTAGGAATATGCAACGCAGGGTAGCCATCATCGGAGTAGGATCGACTCCCTTCCGTCCGATATCCCCTGATCTGTCCTTTAAGGAGATGATGTTTGAGGCAGCACAAAGGGCATATGAAGATGCCGGTGTCTGTCCTCGGCGTGACATCGATGCCTTTGTTACGTGTGAGGAGGACTTCACCCACGGTAGGAGTATCTTCAACATTCATACCCCTGACAACATCGGCGCTGTTCTCAAGCGCATTCACACATTACCCGCAGAGAGCCTTTACGGGCTGGCCGACGCATACATGCTGATCAACACAGGTCTGGTGGATGTTATGGCGGTGGAATCTCACAGCAAGGCTTCGAATATGCTCACCCCCGACTATCTGGTTGCTCATGCAATGGATCCTGTCTATAACAAGCCCCTTGGCTATAACCCATACTTCATCGCCGGCATGGAGATGAACCGCTATATGCATGAGGGAAGGGTGACCAGGGAGCAGTGTGCCATGGTTTCGGTGAAGAACAAGGCCAATGCCTTGCTCAACCTCGGAGCTGCATACGGTGATCGGATAACGGTAGACGATGTGCTCAGTTCTGAGATGATGCACTGGCCTTTGAGTCGTCTGGACATGAGTTCGCCGGCAGACGGCGGCATTGTCATGGTGCTGGCCTGCGAGGAAAAGGCGATGGCTCTGTGCGATAGGCCGGTGTGGGTGAGTGGCGTCGGCTGGTGTTCCGATGCGCCGAGTCTGGAGACAAGGGAGTGGGGAGAAGCAGTCTATGCCAGGCTGGCGGGTGAAATGGCTTACCGGGTGGCGGGCATAAGGAACCCGAGAAGAGAGATAGACTTTGCTGAGGTAGACGACACCTTTTCCTACAAGGAGCTTCAGCACCTTGAAGCGCTGAAGCTTTGTCGTCCGGGCCAGGCTGGGTTCATGGTGGAGGAGGGGGCCACCGATAGGGAGGGTGAACTGCCAGTTAACGTTTCGGGCGGCAGCCTGGGTGTCGGCCGGCTGGATGAAGCTACAGGTCTGCAGAAGGTCCTGGAAGTCGTGCTCCAGCTTCGTGGTGAAGCAGGGGGAAGGCAGTTGCCCGATGTCAGGGTGGGTTTGGCTCAGTCGTGGCGCGGCGTTCCCGCTAACAGCGGAGCCGTAGCTGTTCTAAGCAACGAGTAGAAGGAGGGAAAATGCGCAAGGTTGCTGTTGTAGGCGCCGGCATGACCAAGTTCATGCGTCGGGCGCAGGAAACAGGGAAGGAGCTCGCCTGGGAGACCGCCAGGCTGGCTCTGGACTCCTGCGAACTAACCATAAAGGATGTCGATTGCGTGGTTATGGGCACTGCTCCTGATGCTTTCGATATGGTACATATGAAATCGGAATACCTTGGTGACGGCGCGGGTGCTTGGCGCAAGCCTTATGTAAGAGGGTTTCTCGGTGGCGGCACCGGTGTATTCACTGCTTGCCAGGCCTGGTATCACGTGGCATCCGGCATGTTTGATGTCTGTCTGGCCGTAACCGAGGAGAAGATGTCCTCTTGCCTTCCGCATCCACAGGGAGCCTTTGTCACCTGTTGGGATCAGTTCACAGAGAGCCCTTTGGGGACCAGCCTTCTCTGGTTCTTTGCTTGGGAGATGAACCGGTATATGACTATGCACGGGATTACCGAGCGTGAGATAGCAGAGGTATCGGTGAAGAACAAGAAGAATGCCCTTCACCATCCTTGTGCGCAACTACCCGGTGAGATTACCGTCGATGACGTCATGAACTCGGAGATCATGGCATGGCCGGTGAAGCGATTGGATGTCAGTCCCACCAGTGATGGAGCTGCAGTCCTGGTCTTTGCCTCCGAGGAGGTTGCCAAGAGAATCACCGACAGGCCGGTATGGGTCCAGGGAACTGGATGGTGCCTGGACACTATGTATATCGGACAGAGAGACCTGTATTATCCAAAGTATGTTGAATACGCGGCACGCATGGCTTACGATATGGCAGGGATTAAGGATCCTCGTCGCGAGATAGACATCGCCGAACCATATGATCCCTTCAGCTATAAGGAGCTTCATCATGCGGAGGGGCTTCTTCTGTGTGATAAGGGCGAAGCGGTCAAACTGCTGCTTGATGGCGAGACTCAGAGAACCGGTCGTCAGCCGTGGTGCCCCTCGGGGGGTGCTCTAGGTGTAGGCAATGCTATTGCTGCAACAGGATTGATGAAGGTAGCAGAGCTTTTCTGGCAGTTGCGTGGCGAAGCTGGTGAGAGACAGGTGCCTGGAAGGCCAAGGAGGGGAGTTGCGCAGGCCTGGGGCGACGAGATGCAGGTAGGCACAGTTGTTGTACTAGGAGTATAAGGAGGAGCTATGAGCGAGAGGATAAAAGTCTGGCCGGGGACTCCTCTGGGTGAGAAGGACATAAAGGAGAAGAGGATCCTCGTCACCGAATGGCAACCGAATCTGAAATACGCATGGGACACGGGTGTAGGGTATGGTAGGTACTTCGCAGAGCTCAAGAAGGGCAAAATCGTCGGCACGAGGTGCAACGAGTGCCGACGAGTTCTACTGCCCGCTCGCGCTTTCTGTGAGTGGTGCTTCCGAAGTGTGGATGAGTGGGTACATCTCAAGGATACCGGGACGGTGAATACGTTTTCCGTTGCCTACACGGGCACGGCGGCCGAGCGGTTGAAGGAACCTCGCCTTCCGGCCTTAATTGAGATCGATGGCTCCGGCGGTGTTGCCATCATGCACCTGATAAGTGACGTTGACCCGTGGAAGGTGAAGATCGGGATGAGAGTGAAGGCGGTGTGGAAGCCAAAGCATAAGCGAGAAGGTGCCATCACTGATATCGAATACTGGAAGCCGATTTAGGAGGTTGAAATGCCCTTAGACAAAGTTACTCAGGTTGGCCAGACCAAACCGTTGCATGGCGAGATCCCGGTGTATGCCCAGTATACCTTCGGCCTTGCTGGCGAGAGATTCTTCCGGGAGATCAAGGACAAGGGCCGGATTATGGGTAGGGAGTGCTCGGCATGTGACCTGCTCTATGTCCCTCCCCGCATCTACTGTGAGCGCTGCTTTGGCGAGCTCAATGACTGGCTGGAGGTGCCCGGTCGGGGTGTTGTCGATACCTTTACCATATCTTACGTAGACCTCGACGGTAACCGGTTGCGGGATCCTATAGTTGTAGCCCTTATAAGGTTTGACGGTGTCTATGGCGGTATTGTTCATCGCCTGGGCGGAGTCGGAAGCGATGAGGTCAGGATCGGCATGTCGGTGGAGATGGTTCTCAAGCCAAAGGCCAAGCGGACAGGTTCAATACTGGACATAGAGTACTTCAGGCCGGTTAAGTGATGAGAGTGTCATGAAGGTGCCTCTCTGGAAGCCATCAGAGGAGCGCATAAAGCAGGCTGCCATCTCCCGATTCATGTCTCTTATACATGAGCGGCATGGAACCAGAATCTCCTCCTACGGCGAGCTATACGATTGGTCTGTCAGCAACATAACTGATTTCTGGGCTGCGGTATGGGATTTCGTGGGGATAGTCTCTTCCAGGAAGTATGATCTTGTTGTCGATGATGTGACCATTATGCCGGGGGCCAAATGGTTTGCAGGAGCGCAACTGAACTTCGCTGAGAATCTCCTGCGATACCGCGATGAGCGCACAGCTTTCGTCTTCAAGGGAGAGACTCAGAAGACTGCCAGGATGAGCTATGCTCAGCTTCATGAGTGTGTGGCACGCCTGGCCCAATCTCTTCGGGACATAGGAGTCAGGCCCGGCGACCGTGTGGCTGCTTATATGCCCAATATGATAGAGACTGCGGTCGCCATGCTTGCCAGCACCAGCGTCGGGGCTGTCTGGGCGTCCTGTGCTACCGATATCGGTGCCGGAGCGGCTATCGAGCGCTTCGGCCAGATCGAGCCAAGAGTGTTGTTCACGGCTGACGGCTATTTCTACAAAGGGAAGTCCTTCAACTCGCTCGCCAATGCCGCTCAGATCGCCGACGGGATACCCTCTATTGAGAAGGTAGTCGTGGTTGGTTACCGGGAGGAAAAACCCGATATCAGCCATATCCGCGACTCTGTGCATTATGTCGACTTTTTGGCAGAAGGTGCAACTGAAATCAGGTTCGAACAACTGCCCTCCGACCATCCGGTGTTCATCATGTTCTCTTCAGGTACAACCGGCAAGCCGAAGTGTCTCGTTCAGGGCGCTGCTGGCATCCTTGTCAATCAACTGAAGGAGTTGATCATCCACACGGATCTGAAGCGGGATGACGTGCATTTCTTCATCACCACCTGTAGCTGGATGATGTGGAACTGGATGTTGACTTCTCTGGCCACGGGCAACACCATCATTCTCTATGATGGCAACCCCGCATATCCGGGGCCGGAGGCGGTATGGCAGCTGATACAGGATGAGAGGGTAACCATGTTTGGCTGCAGCGCCAGCTACATAAACTATCTGAGGAGTGAGGGCTTGAGGCCCTGCGTTGATTATGATCTGTCATCACTGAAACAGATATGGCAGACGGGATCCCCTCTCTCGGCGGAAGGTTTTGAGTATGTGTACCGGGAAATCAAGGGAGACCTGCACTTCAACTCCAGCGCCGGTGGCACCGACATCAACGGCTGCTTCTTCACGGGTAGTCCTGTCCAACCGGTATACGCTGGCGAATTACAGGGCCCGGGACTGGGGATGAAGGTAAAGGCTTATGATGAGAATGGCCGTCCGGTACTGGATCAGCAGGGGGAACTAGTCTGCGAAGCAGCTGCTCCACCTATGCCGCTGTATTTCTGGGATGATCCCGGCAATGAGCGATACAGAGAGGCCTATTTCGATGTCTTCCCCGGTGTGTGGCGCCATGGTGATTATATCGTGATTCACAGTGATACCGGGGGTGCTACTTTCTACGGTCGCTCTGATTCGGTACTGAAGCCGTCCGGTGTCCGGATAGGGACATCCGAGATATACAATGTGGTTGAGGGATTGCCTGAGGTTGCAGATAGCCTTGCCATAGGGCAGTTATGGCAGGGAGACCAGCGGGTTCTCCTCTTTGTCAAGCTGGCCGAAGGGTCTCGTCTTACGGAGGATCTTCAGAACAGCATCAGAAGAAGCCTGCGCGAGAAAGCTTCCCCGAGGCATGTTCCAGCCAGGATCATTGAGGTGCCTGATATTCCCTACACTATGAATATGAAGAAGGTTGAGAGCGCGGTGACCAACCTGGTGCAGGGCAGGCCGGTGACCAACAGGGATGCCCTGGCAAATCCCCAGTCGCTGGATTACTACGAGAAGATCATTGGAGAAGGGGTACTCGAGTCCTAGTTTGAATCTGGCGTGGCTGCTCTGATCGATAATATGAAGGCAGCCAGAGTTGGCATCCTTTCTTTGACCATAGGAGGTCCTCGATGGAGACAGTGAGGTCTTGAGGCTGGCTCTTGCCAATGAGAGAGCGCGCGAGTATCACTGGAGGAGATAACTGATGGATTTCGACCTGACTGAAGAGCAGAACCTGACGCGTCAATCGATTCGGACTTTTGCTGAGAGCGAGATTCGTCCTGTCGCCAGGGAACTGGACGAGAAGGAGCAGTTCTCTGCCGAACTGACACGTAAGATGGCGGATCTGGGATTGCTCGGGTGCTTCGTCCCAGAAAAGTATGGCGGATCGAACATGGGCTATATCTCTTATGCCATAGCAGTCGAAGAACTGGCCAGAGTGGACGGTTCACAGGCAGCTACCATTGCCGCTGGCAACTCTCTGGGCATCGGCCCCATCTACTATTTCGGCAGTGAGGAACAGAAGCAGGAATGGCTTCCCGGGCTTTGCTCCGGAGAGTGTCTGGCTGCATTCGGCCTGACCGAACCGGATGCCGGCTCCGACGCCGGAAGCTCCAGAACCACTGCAACGCTGGAGGGAGACCATTGGATTATCAACGGGCAGAAGATATTCATCACCAACTCCGCCTGTTCGTTGACCGGCGTCATCATCGTGCAGGCTGTCACGGGCAGACATGATGATGGCAAACCGGAGATTAGCTGCCTCATTGTGCCGGGCGGCACACCGGGGTTCACGGCCAACGAGATGAAGAACAAGATGATGTGGAGGTCATCCAATACGGGAGAACTCTTCTTCGATGACTGCAGGGTTCCCAGGGAGAGTCTTCTGGGGAAGCGAGGAGATGGCTTTCGTCAGATGCTTACCACTCTGGACGGCGGACGTCTGAGCATCGGAGCCATGGGATTAGGTGGCGCTCAGGCGGCCTTTGACCTGGGGCTGCAATACGCCAATACCCGCGTTCAATTCGGTCGGACGATCGGGTCTTTCCAGGTCAACGCCTTCAAGCTGGCCGATATGGCTCTGGAGATAGAGGCAGCCAGGAACATGCTTTACAAGGCCTGCTGGCTAAGAGAGAGCGGGAGGTCTATTACCAAACAGGCGGCCATGGCCAAGCTCTTCTGTTCCGAGGTCATGCGGCGCTGCGTTCATCATGCTGTGCAGCTTCATGGGGGATACGGGCTGATGAAGGACTACGAAGTGGAGAGGTTGTACCGCGACCAGAGATTGCTTGAGATAGGCGAGGGGACATCAGAGGTTCTGCGCATCGTGATCGCCCGCAACATAGGCGTTGAAGGCAGGGGAATGTAGCGGGACGTAACGTAATCTTGATCGTTCTCATTGAGATACGAGTCAGATGGCCAGCCCTCATGGCTGGCCATCTGATTTTGTGCTGCGGAGCGGGCCTATTCCGAGTCCGCGGCATGCTTGTTTTCAGCCAACAGCATGTAGAATAACACCCTAGAACTCCGGTTCGGTGCTGGGGTCAACGGCATGGATGCTGTTCCAGTTCTCAAATGGTATTGCGATATAGCTGGGAGTGCTCGACCAGTTATCGTGAACTATCACGTAATCAGCCGGTGTTCCCGACCCCTCGGGATCCCAATCCAGAACGTACCCTACGC
>PWZA01000218.1 GCA_003567655.1 Dehalococcoidia bacterium | reverse complement strand
CTCAACCGTTTGAAACATGGTAAGCTCAGCCATAGCCAGTGTTTCAAGCTGTCCTTCCGCCAGGGGTGTTCGGTCACCATAAAGTAAAAAGTCATTCACTGCTTTGATGCTTCGCTGGATAGCAGCATATGAAAAATACCACAAAAAGAAAACCGCGAACATGATGAGAGGAGTATTAAAACTCCGCATCATGGCCGTGCTGGCCTCTGTAGCAAGTTGTCTGCCACTCGCAACTCGCCTGTACAGAAAGCCGGCGAGGTTAAGGGTGAGAAACAAGCTGATGGCAAAAAGGGCTGTTACCGGATGAATAAAGGTCATCACTATTGCAAGCAGAATCAATGCAAGAGCTGTCGCAGGTTTGCTGTGATGAACGCTCTGTTTCCGATGGTAAAAGTATAGTAACAGTGGCACCATGAACAGGGATAACATGGAAGGGTGTATTAAAGTATGCAGGGAAGAGAATATAAGAGGGGCGGCTAGTGCAGTTATCAATAAGGCTTGCCCCCGCTCCTCCGATAGAACCGTGGCTAGTATATAGACACTGAGTAGAAACACTATATACCAGGAGACAAAAAGAAGATTAGCCGTGGCCGCTTCATTTAACCCTGTGATTTCCAGCAGGCTAACACCCAGAATATGAACAACCGGGTAGAAATTGTCGGGGTGTATGTAACCTGTGGCTAACATATCCTTCATCCTGCCGATATGGCTCATAGCATCGCCGCCGGGAAAGAAGGCATAACCTCTAAAGTATGGCAAGCCGAGAAATATAGAGTTCGTCAGAATAACAATAAGAAGCCCGGCGAGCCACCAACCAGATTTCTGTTTGGCAAATGCCTGGTGTAAAAGAATGCCGATGCCACTGGCGCTGCTAACGATTATGAAAAGCCAGAAATACGAAGGGTAAGCATGATAGATGGTCAACTCATAGCCAGTGGCAGGAGGTGTCCTGGCGATGACAATCAAAGCCGCGAGTAGGCAGACGAAAGCCGTTAGCGTCAGAACCTTATCTATATTGACTCTGTGGCGAGGAGTTGCGATGCTTGCCGATTCAGTCATGCTAACAAACTAATCCTGCTTTCAGATTCCGCTCAATATCCTCCAGTACCTCTCCACAGCCTTCTCAAAGGTCATTCTCTTCTCTACCAGGGCCCGGGCATTCGAGGCTATTCGCTACAGGCCAGAGTGGTTCAAGGCCCTGACGAAGTCTCCGGCGATACATCTCAAATCACCTTAGCTCGATTCGTGACGGCCTGCATCGGCATCATTCAGAGCTAACTCTGAGATCATGCACTTGAACGCCCATGAAAGACAAACATCAGGCCTTTGCCCGGATCCAACGTAAAGCGTCCCTAGCAATTCCTTGCCAAATAACCTGCCACACTTTCTAAAGGATACGCCTTCCCATCATCATCTCATAAATAGAGATATAAGTGTCAACTATCACGTGCCAGTTAAACTTCTGTTCGACCTTCTCTCTGGCGCTGTGTCCGACCTGCTGCCGCAGTGCGCAGCTACCTAGCAGCAGTAGCAGTCTGTTTAGTAGCTCTTCTTCATTATGGGCAACATAGCCGTTGATCCCGTCATCGATGATTTCAGACATCGCTCCAACATCGCAGGTCACAATCGGAAGCCCCGTTGCCATCGCTTCCAGAATGACGATTGGGAAATTGTCATGGCAGGAGTAATAAAGGAAAGCATCACTCTCTTCGAGAACCTGCTTGGGGTCAGGCAAGAAACCGGTGAACTCGATATTAAGGCCATAGCTGCGTACCTCCTCCTTGATTGTGGCTAGATATTTACCACCACCAACTACTTTGTAATGAAATCTGGCTCCCTTGTTTTGGGCGATGCGTAACGCCCTGGCCGCATCTATAACCCCTTTTGCCTTGTCTAAGAAGGAAAAACTGGTTATCGTTACCAGATTCAAAACCTCTCTATCAGTGTGGGTAGCTAAATTGAACTCCTCAGGGAAGACAGTATGTGGAACTATGACAGCTCTCTCCGTTCCGAGTTTCCCCTTAAGATACTGGCTTGGAGAGGTAACCACATCAGCTTGCTCTATGGTTCGTGGAAAGAATCGCCGCCATATTGTCTTCTCGATCTGATAATCCCCACACAATGAAAAGACAAGCGGTCCTTTCCATCGCTTACACCGCGCGAACATGGGCACACCTACTGCATGTGTGATGTCTGCTTTAGGCACTAGTGGGCTCAGCAATACTTCTGCTAATCTATGTGTCCAGGTAGCCCGAGGTCCCTTTTTGGTTAGTACTCTCGCCAATTGTTCTCCGGCATAATAAGGACCACCGGGATGCACGGGTGTTACTATGTTAACTCTCATTTCTCTCCTCATTGGTTACTGTTACCCCGGTGACCTTCCCCCTCGTTTCGGGTCAACCGAAACAGAATTACTCGCCCGGAACTATCATCACCAAATGTATACGCGGGCGTGACCAGGCATACCCTCATATTTACCTCCTCAGGTCTACACCATCCAGAAGCTTTCTATAGCTTTCCACTATTGCCGCATAGTTGTATCGCTCCTCGACAAGATTGCGCGCGTTTCTTGCCACTTCAGCGAGATTGGCACAATCTAAAGCCCTGATAACATTCTGCGCGATACACTGCGGAGAGTTATCGTCCAATATGAACCCTGTCTCGCCATCGCTTATCAAATCAGGTACGGCACCTACCGGGGTGGCCAGGACCGGTGTGCCGCAAGCCATTGCTTCCTGAATTATACTCGGGAGCCCCTCGGTCGCAGAGGGGAGAACGAGCAACTTGAGCTGGTCCAGATAGTCCGGTACCTGCTCGTGAGAGACCCATCCCGTAACCGTGACTCTGTCAGATAGCCCATAAGACGCTAACTTTTGCTGAACTCCATCCAATAATGTGCCACCTCCACAGACCAGGAATCTGGTACCATGTGTTTCTTCCATTATCAAGGGCATGGCATCAATGAATTCTATGACACCCTTTCCTTCAACGAGACGACCAACATAGCCGACCGAATTCTTCCTGCTTTCTAGACTGTCTTTGAAGCTAAAAACGGTTACAGGAACATACCTGGGCCCACTTTCGATCTTCTGTCGATATCTCTCAAGCCCCAGAAAATGGCTTGCACCTGGACTTTCTACGGCAATTCTGTCCGCGATAGCATAGCGGATTCGCTCGATAATCTTTGCCATGATTTCAACACCCCTACTATATTTCTGCCTGGCGCTTTTTGAGAATCGTCCGGTTGCCCATAGGATTACCCTCTTCCCCAATGACTTCGCACACAATGTGGATAACAGGTATGGGCCGGTACCTATAAAGAAAATGACAATCTCAACGCTTCGGGATATTCTGATTAGATGCCATGAGGTTATGATCTCCGTTAGCACGAACTTGAATATCCTGGTTAGGAGCGTGCCTGGCTTCAGGTCTGTCTTGAGTTGTATGATATGGATTCTTTCATTGTCCCAACAAGGTAAGTCTCCAGTAATTACGAATATCTCCTTGGACAAGGGCCCTAGTGTTTGTATGAAACGCGCCAAGCTCGGCTTTCCCGCCTCGTCGTGAAATGGGGCGGTAACCACCGCTAACCTGAATTCTCTTGCTTTGTCACGACCACTGCGCGTCATAATTGTCCTCGAAGGTTCCTGTACATGCGCCAGGTGATCTCTTGCCAAGTCATAGTAATAACCCCTTCATTCACATCTCATCGTGAGCGCTTTCTTTAGCTTTGATGCTGAGAAATAGACATGGAGCAGTACAGGCATAACTGCCATACAGATAACCCTTCCTCTCCAATTCAGATAATATCCCAACCGATATCTACCGCCAGCCTCGCACATCAGCTTGGCACCGACTCTTTGGCACAATGCCAAAGACGGGGTATTCTCCCGATGTATGGATATTAGAAGGAAACTGTGGCCCTCTTCCCTGGCATAAGCAATGAGAGCATTTACCAGTTGTTTGCCAAGCCCTTTACCCTGAAACTCCGTCCTTACCATATAGAATGCGAAATGGAAGGAATAGTAGTATCTGTTTAATCCAGCTATTCCAACCAGCTTACCATCAACTCTATGTCCGGTAACAAACTCCAGCTTCCCTGGTGGTTTCAGAGGATTCTGGTCAACGTATTTCAACTCATCAGTCAATGAATTGTAGAAGGTGTTGATCTCGGCGACATCGACGTCTCGTGCTGTCAATGTGGCTGGTCTTTCCCCTCTGTTCATTATCTATCCTACCTGCCTAACAATCCAGGGGCCGATTCTATTGGCGATAAACTCCGGCGTATACTTAGCCCACAAGCGGGATATCCATTTGTACTGGATTTCCTGCCTTTCCTTCAGCGCCTTCTTGTAGAACCTGTAGAAGTACGGCATTTTAACCACCTGACCTCCCCACTGTCTCTTAAACAATTCTGTCCCCTCGTCTTCTCTAGTTCTTCCAAAATTGACGCGGGTGAACCCACTTTCACTCCCCCATTTGATGATATGCCATTGAAGCAAGTCATTCGGCGCCAGGGCGAAGTATTGCCGGAGTGAACAACTATAAGACTGTTGAACGACGTCCTTGTGGAGAAAGATGAGCTTTCCGGCGATATAGGTCCCTTCATGCATGGCCAGGAATATCCTCACGTTTTGAGGATAGAGCATATCCCATATCCTGTCGAAGAATTGGTAAGGTTGCGGCGGGCTACCCAGTCTCTTCATGGTTCTCTGATATAGCGCATAAAAAACCTTCACGTCTGCTTTGTGCGTTGCCTCCATGACCCGGACGCCGTTTCTTTCGGCCTTTCGCGTCTTCTTCATTTTCTTTTCATCGATGAAACGCCATAACTCGTCGATGCTTTTGTCAAGCGGCAGCGCAAACGTAAAATAGTCATCCCGACGGACAAACCCGTGCCCTTCAAGCGGCTCGAAGTACGGCTGATGAGGACAGCGGATTTCTATGAAATCTACTCCCATCTGCTGGGCTATCTCCGTTGACTGCAGTATTAGCTTCTCGGCAGTGGTCTTATCCTGGCTACACAAGCCACCATAATCGGCAAAAGGAAGTGAGATAAGGCGGTTCCCGAAGATTGAACTCTTGATATGGGCCAAGGGAAATACGCCCTTATCTTCCTGTAGATAAACCAACCTGTGTCCATGCACTTCTTCCAATAACGTACCCCATTGATGAAGGTGATAAACACGGCTATGGTCAGATTTCGTTACAAGCTCATTCCATTTAGCCGGTGCCACCGCATTCACAGCGTCTTGTCTCCTAACCTGATGTGCATGTCTGGTCAGACAAGCCCTCCATTGATAGCACTTCCCTTATCGGTCTGAAGCTAAACTCGCTGAGCAGATCGTCGAGCTTCTTCAATGCCTTGGTGATCCCATAGTATGTTACAAACCTGGGGAACCAAGATATGTTGTTGACGCGTGGCGTTTGGGCATGTGTTTCCCAGGGATGAATGCAGATAATCAGAGGTCTGCTTGATTCCACTCGTCTAAGAGCAACCTTCAGGAACCGGGAGGGCAGGGCTCTGAGATAAAACCCTCCGGCCACCGGGATCTTTGCGCCTATGTCGAGCACCGTCATGGGAAACTCGACCATACTGCCGTTCTTGCTCTCAACCCTGATGTCTTCGAAAGAGGGCCGGTATGGACGTAGCGGCGCTCCCGAGACACCATATAGCCTGGTCCTCACGGGAAACACGCTGGCATCGTATTTGAATCCATGTTCCTGCAATATCCTTAGCGCCCACCTTGTGGGGTTGTTCAGCGAGTAACTGGGCGCTCTGAACCCTATGGGCTCTTCTCCGGTGATGGCAGACAGTAAAGCCACAGATCTGACTATTTCCTGTTCAAACTCGTCCTCGGTCAGGTCGTCCAGCATCCTATGGGAATATCCGTGTGAAGCTATTTCATGCCCTCTGTCAAAGATGGACTTTACCAACGCAGGATGCCTTTCAGCAACAAGGCCCAGTACGGCAAAGGTAGCCTTAGTCTTGTGTGCATCCAGCAACTCCAGTAGCGGAGTCACCGACTCCGGCATCTGGTCATCGTCATGCTTCTGCACATGCGTTCTGACGAACTCGGGGCTATACCAGAACTCGAGGTCAACAACCAGGGCATTGTTTGCCTCAGCCATTCAGGACTTGTTCTCCCTTGTCATCTCCAGCTTTCTCGCCAGTGCCCTCCCGAGCACTGCTTAAGGTGGCTGCGGTGAGTGAGAGGACCTCAGTCTCACGCATTACCATTTCGGACCAGGCTGTTCTTAAGACGAATCTTCACCACGGAAAAAGCCACACCGAGCCCGTGCCTGATTGCCCTCCGGTTAAGCGATGAGGGCACGTAGGTGCAGGATATCGGCACCTCTTTCACGACTGCCCTCCTCCTCCTGGCCTTCTCGAGGGTCTCGATGCTGACCCCCATTCCATTATCCGAGAGACGAATGGACTCCAGTAGCCCGTTGCCGTACGCGCGGAAGCCACTCTGCGTGTCCGATACTTTCCCGCTGGAGCCGAAGTTCCAGAGCCCGGTAATGACTTTGATACCGAGCGCCCGATAGCGGGGCATTGGGGCTTGTGGAGTTTCTTGAGTTTGTTGAGTTAAGGAGGGGAAGCGGGAGCCGACTACCAGGTCGGCCTCTCCCCTGACAATCGGGCCCAGAACCCGCGGAATCTCGTCAGGCCTGTGCTGCCCATCGCCATCAAGGATGACCAGAACATCGGCTGCGTTTGCCTTCGCGGCCTCGAAGCAGGACTTGATGGCTCCGCCGTAGCCTTTGTTCGAGGTGTGGTTCATGACCGTGGCTCCAGCTATTCTTGCCGCTTCCGCCGTGCCGTCATGCGAGCCGTCGTCTATCACGATGACCTGGTCGACATGCTTTCTGGCTCCGGATACCACGTCGCCGATGAAAGGCTCTGTGTTGAAGCAGGGAATGGCGGCGACGGTTTTCAGGTGAGTTCGTTGGGTTCCTTGGGTTTGTTGAGTTCGTTGGATTTGTCGAATCATTTGAGTTCCTCCAATTCGTAGGACCTGTCCCTATTCAGGAGGTAGCGGATGGATCCAGAGACCAGGCGAGCTACCTCGTCGAATCTGGAGTAGACGACACCAGATCTCTCCCCATAATGTCAGGATAACAAGGCGTACCGGCTAATCCACCGGGTCGCGTGATTTGTAGACGAAGTAAACAACCATCAGGGCGATACCACTGACAATGATCCCGATGCCGAGCCATTGAAGCGGAGCGAGAGCATTGCCCAGCAGGTCCAATGTCCGGACCTGCATCCCGGCAGGAGCGGAGTGCATTGCTGGCATCACCTGTTGAGCGACGATGGTTCTTCCGAGTAACCCGCCAACCAGCATAACAAGTCCGGATGCCAGAAAAACTATGCCCAGCGTACGCGTTGCACCTTTCACCTGCCGACAGATGAGCACAATAGCCGCAATGAGCAGTGCGCTGATGATAATGCTGAGGATATACGCAGGCCAAAGACGTCGGACATACCCTCCCACCTCTTCTCTTGCCTCTGCGAGGACTGTCTCCGCCTCCGATATGAATGAGACAACCCTGACGCGTAGGTCCTCGAGAAACCACGCCTCGTTAATGACGAATGCCCTACCCGATAACTCTCCGCCCACCTGCTCCGGGAAGGAGACGGAAATGCTAAAGCCATCTGTTCTTCCCACAAGGTAATCTGCTATCGGGTAAGCGGCATATGCTGCCTGCTTTCTCGTCCAGGGCTCCATGTCTGCCAGCATCCGCTGATCGGCCAGGAGTTCCTCGAATGCCTGCCGTGTCTTGCCGGACATTCGCCTCTCCTGAACCTCTTCAAGCAGTACTCTGCTCAGCCAGGGCTCATCCTTCTCATCTATGACAGCGACGATGAAACCAGGACTGAGAAAGGTGCTGCGTATCAGTGAGGCCAGGTCGGGACTGTGTCCCCTGCCGTGAACGTAGTCATGATCGGCATGGATGATGGCGCCGGTCTCGTCTTGCAGTCGAGGTTCGAGCCTCGCGAGTATGTCGGGTAGAATGTCCATCACATCTTCGGGCAGTTCCTCAGGTAGCAACTGAACTATGAATTCCTCTGCCAGCGGGGCCAATTGCAGTTTGTTGACTTCAGAGGTGATGGAGTCGGCGTTGAGAACACTCCTGTTGAGCGTAAAGGCCAGGCCAAATACGGTCGGGGAGAGGAACAGAATAAGACTGAGGATAACCAGTCCCGCTATCCTCAGCGCCTTCATCTAGATGCACCTCCTCGACCTTCTAGTCCAATCTCCAGTGCACAATACTCCCGATGATCGCTTTGAACGGAGATGGTAACGATGGTAACAACTCTACATGGAAGTGTCAAGGCCTATACGGCTGTACGAGATACTCTCTGGAACGAGTGTTAGCAGAACGGTGGTGATAGCGCCGACGCAGGCGGAATGGCAACAAGCCTGACATGAAGGGCAACCACCACGGATTCTCCGGAGTTTGAGTTGGCCCGTCCCGCCTGTACCGCGTTCACATGATACCTGCGACGGTACGTTCAGCAATCGGGAGAAGGCCATCGATGAGCGCAGGCTCGTCGTAGCCTGATCGAACATGGGCAGTGGGCGTGCATTCACAGCGGCACTATCAGTGTCCAAACAGCAGAGTCTTGTAGTTATCTGCAGTACAAATCTTGCCCTTATGCCGACTGAGCAGTTCAAGATGGGCATCATACCGTAACCGGAGGTCCACACAGATCTGGTCGACGTCAAGAGGATACCCCGTCTGTTCAATGCGCTCGATTAGAAGGTCTAGAACACGATCTAAGTATGCGTGCAAGTTTTCAACCAGTATTGTGACATATTGAAGGGATTTCCCGGAATGAATATAGAGATTTCTAGCACGGTAGATCCTATGTATCTGCCAAGCGACACGTCTGTCGTGTGTCATGAGCATATGCCGGATCAAATCGGCAGAAGACATCTTGCTCTGCAGGTAGAAGACCCTGTTCCTAAGCAGGATATGATCCTCCAAAGCTCCGTACAATTCGCGTCTCTTGTCTTCGTTATCCTTGATAGATACCAACGCCAGACACTTTTCAATCTCGTTTGAGCCTTCTGTTATCTTGTCTAGCACATCCAGGGCTCCCGGCTTGCCGCATTTCTTGATCGCCAAGCACAGATCTGCGGCCAACTTTGCTGCATACTCTACAGTCTGAAACGGGACGATAGCCTTGGAGATCTGGAGAATCTTCTCTTCATCACTTTCGTGCGTAGTGAACAACACCTCAATCGCAGACCAGAACTCCAGCAGTTGGCTCTCAGGTGCCTTCGATCTAAATGCCATATCATGCCTCGCGAATGCTCGGCTAATCCTATGAAAGGACTCCGGTGCAAGGTTGTCTGATGTCAAGGTTGTGAATGTATGGGCGATCAGACCTGAGAGCCTGTTAGGATCTGGTTCACGGCCCTTCAGGGTTGGTGCGACTGGCTTCTTGTAGACCCCTAGTGAACGACGATGTTCGTCACATATGATAGCTTCGTCACTCCAATCGAATTCCTGCCTGTGCACATGATATCTTGCAAGACTGACCAGAAGCTGAATTGTAGCGATGCCCCACTCCCTAGCTGAAGACACATCGCATGCCTCTATTCCGTCAACAAGAAGGTACAAAGGCAGCGATTCGTTGCCTGACAGGAACCCCTTAGTTCTTGCTACGCTTCGTACGATTTCGATCGGCGGCATATCAGACTGGATCGTGATCCCAGCGGATTCCGCAAAACCCTTTAGCTGAGCGAAATTCGCGCTCACCCTGAACACAGCCGCAAAGCGCAGCTGTTTTCCTGAGAACCTGTCGAGGTAAGCGTCCACCAGTGAAATGCTGTCAATGATACGAGGGGTTCTTCCGGTGAAGAAGTAGTTCAGGGTCTCGAAATATATGTAGTCTGGAGAGTACCCTGCATATATCAACTCAGTAATGAGAGTCCTGGTAAGCGAGGTTATCCTCTCCTTCTGTTTTGCATCCGCTAACGCCGTCTTGAGAAGCCTTATGGTCTCTGTCAAATAAGCATGGTCGAGCGCATTCTTCAGGAACTCCGCTCTGACCTTGGTCTCTCCTATGCTGGCATGGCTCTTAAGCCATGATATCAGGCCATCTCTGATATCACCCAGTATGCTTGTGGCAACAAGATCTCTAGTCAGTCTGTCACATAGCTCTTCCTTTATTGGCTTTACCGCACCAGGCTTGATGGCTCCCGCTTCAACTTCCGCCAGGGTCTCCCAGAGCTCGTTCGACAACGTATGGGAGTTCATCGCAGGTACCTTGTATGTGTCTATTGTGTAGTCGAATAGCAGCTCTTCAACGAGCTGCGCGAACAACAATAATCCTTCGAGGTCCGATCGATATTTCCACTTGTCTAGATTCGGTGACTTCATGTTAGTTCCTACAGTGTGATTACGATGATATCATCTATCTTGTGCTCATTGTCAAATGCTCGAACGCTGTTTGCATCGCGAGCCTCTCTGATCAATAGTCTCCAGGAACGCAGACGTCCTCGGACTCTGATGCTCATCAGCCCTGACTTGTCGATTACTCGGACATGCTCTGGGAGTGTGTGGGTGTCTAGATGTGTTGTTCCCCGCTAATATCCCAGTGACAGCTTATCGCAGCAAACTGCGACAGGACGGAGAAAGGCCCCCGAAATCCCGTGAGATTCGGGGGCCTCTCAGCTTTGAAATTGGTGGCGGGGGGTGGATTTGAACCACCGACCTCCGGGTTATGAGCCCGACGAGCTACCACTGCTCTACCCCGCGTCGAACATCCACTGGAGTCCTGAGACTCCGGTGGAACTCCTCTTGAGG
>PWZA01000081.1 GCA_003567655.1 Dehalococcoidia bacterium | reverse complement strand
TTGATGCCATCGGTGTCCCGGAGTCCCGCCGGTGAGTCAGGGTCTGCTATACTGGCAGGATGCAGTCGGGCGGGCCTCGCGATCAACGCCCATCGATCCCACAACGGGTCCCCTTCTTCTACGGCTGGATAATCCTGGCCGTCAGCGCGCTCGCCATCTTCATATCCAGTCCGGGGCAGACCTTCTCGGTTTCCATATTCGTCGATCACATCATCGCGGACCTGGGCCTGTCGCGGAGCACGGTAGCCGGCCTCTACACGGCCGGTTCCCTTACGGCGGGAGCCGCCGTAGTGTTCGTAGGGCGTCTGCTGGACAGATACGGCGCCCGGATCATGCTCACGGCCATCTGCATCCTGTTCGGTTTCGCAGCCGTGTGGATGAGCTCGGTCGACAGTGCCCTGCACCTGTACATCGGTTTTGCCTTGATACGGGCTCTGGGACAGGGCTCTCTCACCATGGTGCCGACCACCCTCATTGCCACATGGTTTATTCGTCGCCGGGGCAGGGCGACTGCCATCGGAGCCGTGGGCGGAGCCATCGGCGCGGCGGTCTTCCCCATCCTCATACACCATCTCATCGTGCAGGAGGGCTGGCGGAACGCCTGGATGGTACTGGCCTTCATCATCTGGGCGGTCCTCTTGTTGCCGGCGGTTCTCCTCATCCGCAAAAGTCCCGAAGCCGTCGGGCTCAGACCCGACGGCCAATCAACGGTTAAGGCGGGTCTGCCTGGAGAGACCGGGACCGAGTCCACCCCTGAGTTCAGCATGACCCTGGGCCAGTCCTTACGCACCCGCTCCTTCTGGCTGCTCCTGTTTGCCGGTTCGGCCCAGCCCTTCATCGTCACCGCCCTCACCTTTCATCACGTCTCTCTTCTCGCCGCCAGGGGGATCCCTGCGGTGGTGGCCGCCTCGGTATTCAGTGTCTTCGCCGCCATGCAGATAGCGGGCACCTTCACCGCCGGCTTCATGGCGGACAGGTTCGCCAACCGTCGCGTGCTGGCCCTGGGACAGGTCCTTCTGCTGGCAACACTGCTGTGGACCTTTGTTATCTCAACAACGTGGCAGGCCTACGTCTATGGAGCATTGCTCGGCGCCTGCGGCGGATTTCTCATAACCACCATGGCCGTCATCTGGCCCAACTACTACGGCCGTCAGCACCTCGGCAGCATACGGGGGGTGTCAACCGCCAGCATGGTCGTCTTCGCAGCACTGGGACCCTTGCCCTTCGGCTGGATATTCGACCTCACCGGCAGCTACTCGTCGGCCATCCTCGTCTTCCTCGCATTGCCCGTAGCATGTGCCATCGCCGCCTTACTGGCCCGCCCCCCACGCAGGGGCTGATTAGCAAACTGCCGTGCCTGAATATGAGAAGACCGGTCGTGGCAACAGTTTGAAGGAACGTGTTCAGGATTCTGCGCACAACTGCACCGACCTGCGGCAGGACGAATAGATATGGGTCCCCATATTTCCGATGACACTTTGACGTGGGCGTACTCATAGGGTATCCTAGCAGGTACCATGAATCGTTTCTATCACCTCTCGCGATTACAGTGTCTGCGAGGTGGACATCAATGGATTCAGCAAAGGTAAGAGAAGCTTCATAAGTGCCCGAGATGTGAACGGCGTTACTGGGGTTCCCGTGCAAGAGCAAAGGATTCGGCTTTGGAGTAAAGATAGGCGAATGCGGCGCTAGCATGGAGACAGATCATGATACGAGTGGTTGATGTTTTTGCGGGCCCAGGAGGCTTAAGTGAAGGCTTCTCCGCGGTCACCGATGGGCAAGGCAACAAGGCTTTTGACGTTGTTCTCTCCATAGAGAATGATATCTATGCCATTCAGACTCTTAGGCTTAGGGCGTTCTATAGGCAGTTCCCAGAGGGTGCCCCGCAGATGTACTATCGGTATCTGCGAGGGGAGATCGGCATGGAAGCTCTCTATGAGGACCAGCCTGCTGCATCTGAGGCAGCGAGCGCAAGATGCTGGCACGCCACACTCGGCCCTGGGGGTGCGCCAGTTTCAGAGGTACGAAACCGTATCCACAGTGCGATAGGGACCAATGAGAACTGGGTCCTGCTCGGCGGGCCTCCATGCCAAGCGTATTCTCTTGCGGGTAGGTCTAGGAACCAAGGCAATCCTTCTTATGATGCAAGAAAAGACGTGCGGCAGCGGCTGTATGTTGAGTACCTCCAGATCTTGGCGGATCACAGGCCCGCCATTTTTGTTATGGAGAATGTAAAGGGTCTGCTGTCTGCGACACTAGAGAACGAACACATCTTCAAGCGGATTCTGGCAGACCTTCGAACGCCGATTGGTGCGCTAGCTCGTGAGGGTCGGGCCACCCCGAATACGACAAACACGCACTATCGGATCTACTCTTTTGGAGAGCGCCGTCTATTTGACGACGGTAGTTTGGATGGTGCCGTAATCAAGGCGGAGAACTTTGGTGTACCTCAAAGACGGCATCGTGTCATGCTCCTCGGGATAAGGGAAGATATCCCCGCAGTCACGCCAGCAGTTCTAGCTGTGAGTCCCGGCACACCGGTATCGAGTGTGATCGGCCAGATGCCCGTTCTTCGTAGCGGACTTTCGCGTAGACCTGACTCCGGACGGACGTGGGTCAGCTGTCTTCATTCACAGCAACATAGCCGATGGGCAAATGCCGGCACGAGAAGGTCAGATGGTGCTGAGTTAAGTGATCTGGTGCGCCAGTTGCTCAGCGAAGTCAGAGCACCGGATGCGGATCGAGGGGCCGAGTTCATCAGTACAGATGTCGAGGTTGCTCACATGCCGGACTGGTATTGTGACCGGAACATCGGCGGTGTGTGTAATCATAGTTCGAGGGCACACATGGAGAAGGACCTCTACCGTTACTTCTACGCTGCATGCTATGCTAGATTACATGGAATCTCGCCTTGTCTCCAGCACTTCCCAACTGACCTTCTTCCTGAACACATAAGTGCAGAAGCCGCGGTTCGGGCAGGAGGTCACTTCTCGGACAGATTCCGCGTTCAGATCATGAAGCATCCGAGTACCACCATCGTTTCTCATATCAGTAAGGATGGTCACTACTATATTCACCCTGACCCATTACAGTGCCGCAGCCTAACAGTACGTGAAGCAGCTCGGCTTCAGACCTTCCCTGACAACTACCTCTTTGTCGGGCCGAAGACAGCGCAGTACGTGCAGGTGGGCAACGCGGTACCGCCGTATCTTGCAAAGCAGATTGCTGACATTATCTATGGCGCACTTGTTCAGGGAGGGGCCACTGACGGATGAGCAGATCGCCACAGCGGAAGCCCATTCATGAGCTTGTGCCCTCGGCGAAGAGGCTGATTCAGTCATTGCGCGAAGTGGGGTATGACTTCGTCCATGCCGTCGCTGACATCGTGGATAATTCTGTCGAAGCAAACGCATCACGCGTGGCGATCGAAATGCGATTCGATGGTGAGGATTCATGGGTGCGGATAGCAGATAACGGTACAGGCATGTCAGGATCGACAATAACCGAAGCCATGAGATTCGGCACTCAAAGGGAATACAAGGCACATGAGATGGGCAGGTTTGGCCTAGGACTGAAGACGGCGTCTCTTTCTCAGTGTTCGAGGCTAACTGTGGCCAGCAGAACTAACCGCCAAGCTCGGCGGATAGAAGTACGGCAATGGGATCTGGAGCACATCAAGGCAACTGATAGATGGGAGATAATCGATATCGCCTCGAGCGAGAGACCAGAGATAATAGTCGAACCGCTGAAGGATGCAGTGGGCACCGTCGTATTGTGGGAACAGCTAGATCGTGTGATCACATACAGGGTGCCTTGGGGTGACAGGGCAAGAAGCAGCTTCTTTCGGCTAGCAGAAGAACTCGAGCTACACCTAGCGATGGTTTTCCACAGATTCCTTTCGGAGGAGGCGAGGAGGAGGAAGAGGCTCAAGATAACTCTCAACGGGAATGACCTGGAACCTTGGGATCCCTATGCCCGAGATGAGAAGGGTACCGTAAGATTGCCAACTATCCAAATCGATGTGTCTGGTGATGACGGCACAGGGCTGGTGGCATACACCCCGTATGTCTTGCCGTCGCAAGAGCGTTTCTCTTCGCTGAAAGCCTTCAACCGATGCGCAGGGCCGGGAAAATGGAATTTTCAGCAGGGTTTCTACATTTACCGAGCCGACCGTATGATCCAAAGCGGTGGATGGTGTCGCATGAGAACTTCAGATGAGCATACTAAGCTTGCGCGCGTGGCTCTGGATTTCTGGCCTGATCTCGATTCTGCTTTCGAAGTGAACGTTGCCAAGGCACGAGTCACCCTACCAGCTGACCTGCGCTCTCAGTTGAAGCCACATGTAGAAGATCTGGTAAAGCGCGCAAGAAAGGCCTATGCCCCGGCGCGCAGTCGGTCCGACTCATTGTCTGGCCCTAATGGATCTGCCGTGCGAACCGTGATATGTGCTACTCCTCCAGATAGTGATCTCGAGCAGCATTTCGAACAAGCGCGTAGGGGTATAGATGAGAAGCCCGCTACCTATCAACTGAGTGACACTCCTGCCCGCAAGTTAGGCCTAGTTCTAGAAAGCGCAGCCCAGAAAGCAGGAGAGGTCCACGCACTCAACAAGATCAAGAGAATACTCAAGGCAGATGACCCGGAGGCTGCCCAAGAGATCGGATGGTAGAGATGATTGACCAATACCTCAGAGCTGTCAGGAGTCTCATAGACAGTCTACAGGTTTCACTTGATGACGCCCTGAGCATGGCCAGAGTTCCTTCTGAACTAATAGAGGAAGTGCGCCTGCGTTACGAAGAGGAGATGACCTTGCCGATCAGGCGCGCGAATGTACTCTCTGGCCGTGGTGGACCCAGAGCATGGTTTCAAGTTTGGGATGCATCCGGAGGCTATTATTGGCGCACACAGCGCGCCTACCTTATCGATCGCCAAGGTCGAAATCAGGCTGATATCGGAGCGCTTGACGATGCCACAGACCGGATTCTTTCCCACTTGGAGGACCCTCGACCCTGCGGCCCCGAGCAGTTTGATATACGCGGTTTGGTCATGGGGCACGTGCAGAGTGGTAAGACTGAGAACTTCTGTGCCTTGGCTGCCAAGGCTGCTGATGTTGGTTACAAGTTGGTGATTGTTCTCTCGGGTATACACAATTCCCTGCGCCTTCAGACACAGCGTCGGATAAACCGTGCTCTAGGACTTGACCCTACCGGTGTGCCTGTGCCGGATGCCGGCTGGAGATGGATAGGATTGACCAGTGCGACTCTCCATGGGGATTTCAGACCTGGCACGATTGACGCAAATGTCTTGCAGGGCAATGAGCGAGTGCTCCTGGTATGCAAGAAGAACGCATCCGTCTTGCGGAGATTGACCCGGTGGATGGAGAATCGTGCGCCAACAAGCCTACCGGTACTGATCATCGATGATGAGGCAGACCAAGCCTCTATCAACACCGGCGGTAACCGGCTGCCCATGCAGGAAGAAGCTGATCTTGGTCCGGATGACATCGATGATCCCCGGGCAGCCGATGAGCTAGATCCTTCGGTGATCAATGGGCTGGTTAGGACACTGATCCACTCATTCAGTCGTGTCTCATACGTTGCCTACACGGCCACCCCATTTGCCAATGTCCTGATAAACCATCTGGCTATTGACCGTGACGTGTTCGAAGACCTCTATCCGCGAGATTTCATTGTTGCTCTCCCTCGACCGAACGGTTACGTAGGAGCCGAGCGTCTATTCGGACGTGACGCATTGCCGGGCGAGCTGGATCGCCAGCCGGGTCTGAATGTGATTGAGCCAATTCCGGAGCATGAGGCCGATCCAATGACTCCGACAGGCACAGATGTGGATCTCTACGACCCCTCGGTATCACCTTCAATGCAGTCTGCGTTTTTGGATTTTGTACTAGCAACCGCAGCTCGTACACAAAGAGGTTGCGAAGACATTCCTTCTACGATGCTCGTTCATACTCACCACCGAAAACCTGTGCAGAACAGATTGGGAGAACGGCTTCGCGAGTTTGCGTCCGAAATGCGGCAGAGTTGGAGATATGATCGGACCACAATCCTGCCGGACCTCAGGAGCCGGTGGAACTCAAGATTTCGTCCCGTGATCGCTTCTGTAGATGTTAACCTAGATATTCCATTCGATGCTGTGGAAGGGCATATCGACAGATTCTTTCGTGATCCAATACCAGTTCTGGTGCTGAATTCGGATTCCGCTGACGAACTTGATTATGATGCTGACCCCACTCTGAAGGCGGTTATCGTGGGAGGTAACCGCCTTTCGCGAGGACTCACCTTGGAGGGGTTGCTAGTTAGTTTCTATGTCAGGCGCACGGGAGCTTTTGACACGCTAATGCAGATGGGACGATGGTTTGGCTTCCGAGAGAGTTATGTTGATCTGACACGAATATGGACCACTGCAGAGCTGGCAGGGTGGTTCCGCGATTTGGCTCTTGCAGAAGAAGAACTGCGTAGAGAGATAGCTCGTTACGAACGCGAAAACCTAACTCCGCTCGACTTCGGCCCAAGGATGAGAAGCCATCCGGCTATGATGATTACATCAAGGGATAAGATGGGCAGTGCGAGGATTGTCTCACAAAACTACTCGGGACGAAGGGTGGACACCACTGCCTTCCGGCTAGAAGACAGGTCTTGGTTGCAGTCCAATCTAAACGCCGGTCATCAGTTGATAGTCGATTTGGGACGACCGAATGGAGAGGAGTCCTCTCAAACTCAGCCAACTTGGGTTGGCATTCCTTGGCAGATAGTCGACTCGTTCCTAGAGAGGTATTGTTTTGATCACCGCGGTATTAACGACATGGGCGCTGTCCGTCAGTATATCCAAGCCCAAGCCCGTCAAGATGAACTGGTCGAGTGGCGAATTTCCATTCGGGGTCTTAGGAGACGGGATAATGCGCTCGGCGTCGAAAGACTCCTATCGGTCAATGGCGTAGACATCAACAGGATCGCCCGCACCCGTCTTCGCAGTACTCCACACTCTATCGGATCCCTCGTCAATCCCTCCATAATTGGTGAGCCTGGGTCAGGAGATGAAGAGCTTGGTTTGAGCATTGAGCAGATTGCCAGAGCACGAGCATCGGTAAACGATGCAATCAACTTCACGGACGCCTTACGAATGCAGAGAAACCCAAGTGAAGGTCTGCTTATCCTATATCCCATTAGTCCCTTCTCCAAGCCCCGAAGGGAGGAGGGGAATCGCCTGCCTTTGTTTGACAATCCAGAGCGTGATGGTTGTAGTGTTCTTGGCATAGCAATAGTCTTTCCTGCCAGCCAGAGTGCGGCAACTATTGAGTACATTGTTGGTTCGGTGGGAGGTGTCGGAGGGCACTCATGACAATAGATGAGATGGAGATTATGTGGATGTCGGTGGAACCTCCAGCATCTCATGATGGGATAAGTGGCAAGAGAGCTTCAGGCGTGCCACCGGAACAATCAATCTACTTGGCTGTGGATGGGCGGGGACATCGACATCTTCTGATTCTGGTTCCTGATGACACCGCACCCCTTCGTCAGCGCGAGACCCGCGGCCTGGAGGTTTCCACAGCCCGCTTTCAGGTGGGCACGAACCCCGAAGCTTTGTACGTAGACCTCGTCTGTATCGACCAAGCACAGAATCCTACGTTTAGCGCAGTCACCCAAGACTTGCTGAGGACACTGACACGGGCACATGGCCCTTCAAGAGATGCCATACTGAGCTCTTTGGGACGCTGGCGAGCGTTCTGGAGCACCAGGGCCGATGGAATGAGCATGGAAGATGCTCTGGGCCTCTTCGGAGAACTATGGTTCATGCGGAGGTGGCTATCTCCCGTTAGCGCCGAGACCGTAGGAGGCTGGCAAGTAACTGAGAATGCGCGACATGACTTTCAGTGGCCTGCGGCCTCAGTTGAGGTGAAGACTACAGCAGGCCGCCTTCATGGAGCGCCGATGCACTCGATATCCAGCTTAGACCAACTGGATAGCCCTGAACGTGGGCAGCTATTCTTGTTTAGTCTGCAGGTGAGTGAAGATGATCTTGCCGCAAATAGCCTACACTGTCTTGTGGAAGGCTTGGTCACTGAACTACGGAACGATTATCAGGCGATGGCTGATCTCAATGGCAAGCTCGCGCGCCGAGGCTACAGCCCCGCTGATCGCACTGCTCCAACAAGAAGGTTGCGTGTTCTTGCGGAACGTCTGTATCGGGTTGAGCAAGGGTTTCCCCGAATTACCCTAGGAACATTCCAGCCTAGCGGGTTGCCTTCAGGGGTAGTCAGGGTTGGGTACACCATAGACTTGGCGGCATGTGAAGAGTGGCTGGTAGCTACCGCACCAACTGATGCAGAAGCATCGTGTCTGCGCTCAGGCAACTAGCGACGCCCCAGAAGACATGGCTCAACGTGAAGAACGGAAGTCGCTCCAACATCGTATCGGCGAGGTTGCCGTTGATAATGATACCATCTCTTATGTGAGACGAAGACTGATGACGTGGGGTCGAATGCATGTTGAGCACTTTCCTTGGCGCACCGCTACAAATAAGTTCCACACCCTCATTGCTGAGATACTTCTTCAGAGAACCAAAGCATCTCAGGTTGTGTCCACGTATCTTAAGTTCACGGAAAGATACCCGGATCCGGCGAGTCTGGCGGGCGCATGCATTCCGGAAGTCGAAGACGTGATTAGGCCACTGGGCCTGAAATGGCGCGCGAAGCTTCTGATCCAACTTGGGCAGGCTCTAGAAGGGTTTGAGTGGGAGGTCCCCGATGACCAGCAGGCACTCATGCGATTGCCAGGTGTCGGCGCCTATGTTTCAGCGGCTTACGTCTCCCTTCACTGTGGAAGACGTGCTCCCATTCTTGACTCCAATATAGTAAGATTCTACGGACGCTTCTGGGGCTTTGACACAGGCCCAGAGACGAGACGCAATCAGGATGTGATGAAGCTAGCCGACCTCATGACTCCCAGAAGGGGATTCAAGGAGTTTAACTACGCCCTAGTTGATTTCACACGTACTGTATGTGTGCCCAACCCGACGCATCAGACATGTTGTGTTAGGAACAAATGCTGCCTTTACACTCGAGACCTGCTGTAGAGGACTGATGCTAGAAGGCGGTGTGCCGATCGCATTCGCTGGAAGCTGATTGGATGCTAGGCGCACCATACCGATCAGGCCACGCAAAATCAAGTGCTCTATACCCAAAACGCCGGAGCGATCGCTCTTTGAGATGCTTCCCGCTGAATCCGGATAGATCGAGACTCATGAAGTTTCGGGGGACACCATACTGATTGGAGGGGCCATAAACCGGGTGCTCTGTCCGCAGAACTCCCGACACAAGTCGTCCCCAAGCTCAGGCGGGCGTGGACTCCTTGGGCTTCAACCGAAGCTGCTGCTAAGATTACCGCCAAGGCAGAGTATAGTAGCTAAACGTGAGGCGAAGCCGTGCGGCATTCCACACACATGACGCCCGACTTGTTGTGGGCCTGGTGGTATGGTATCGCCGGAATTCTGCATGCTTTCTACCGCCTAACCTTCTCCCTTATCCACGCCCAATCAGGCTCGCCATGCTCAAAGAAAGACCTGAGATTATCCTTCAGCCACTCGTAGCAATCATCCTCAACATACTGACAAAAGGCTTCTACAAGCTGTGCATGTGAGATATCTTGGGGGATTTCCAGATCCAACTCCTCCAACTCCGAACCCACGAATTCTTTGACTACGTCTTTGTCAACCACTTCGTGCCTCCATTGTTCACTCGCTATCTGCACATGAGAGCTATATGCCGAGTTCCCTTTCGAAGTCCAAGTAGGCTTTCTTGCGCCTGTGGAGTTCTTCCACCGTTCCCAAGTCGATGAATCTTACTCGACCGCTAATCTCATGAAAGGTTCCGGAGAGCAGATTCGCCACCTTATTATGGTTTGCCTGGGACGCCACAATAAAGATTCGACTATTCCACAGATCATAAGCGTGCTTCAGCTTTGCGAGAGCATGGTATACATCTCCACCAACCTGAACCTCAAAGGCATAAGTGGGTACAGAGCGTTCCACTCTTCTCCATACGACGTCGAGCTTTCCAATATCGAAGACGTACTCTTCATCCGCAAGATAACCCTGGAGTCTCCCGATTTCCACCAGTCGCTGTTTGATCTGTTCGTGTGACGGTGAAACTTGTTCTGCCTGCTGAGGTTCTTCAGCATATGGAGCAGGAGTCTCCGACGCCGAGAGTGACGCCGGGGCGTTCACACGATATCCTTTGGGCAAAGACTTGAGCTTCGAAACAAGCTGCCGCCCCAGTTCATAGCTTAATACCTGGAAACCTCCTCGAGGAAAGAGCGCGCTAGAAGCTATCTTGGATGTCTGCCATTCATCAAAAGGGAGGCAGCGGTCCACATCAAACTCGAAGCGCAACGGCCATATAACCCTCTCTTCTTTAACCTCTTGGGGCCATAAAGGCTGATCCTGGTGAAACTTCGTACGGACCGTGCCATGGCCAACTATTCCGCTTACAGGGCTCGTGACGTAGAAAAGCAACACATCCTTCTCATTCAAGGTATCCCAAAGGTATCTTTGTGTTCGCTTAAGGCCCCAGATATTCTTGTGCTCAAACGCAGTTGCCCAGTTCTCGGGAGACCCTACTACTAACCAACATTCGCTCAATGTCACTCCTCAAGCTGCATCTCTTTCAGTACCATCGCCGCAGTTGATGCAACAACCACATTCCGAGTTCCCACAGTTCTAGGGACACCATATCAACTAGGCAACCTAAAATCAAGTACTATGTTCCAAAAACGCCGGAGCGAGTGGCCTTTGAGCTTCTTCCCGATGACTCGGGATTGCGGCGGGGCTTGCTCAGAATGACAGGCGGATCGGGGGCACCTGAGACGATGGGGGGCTTTAGGTCCACCTGCGGAAGGGGCGGCGGTGGTCGTCCTGCCGCGGTCCGGGCGGGTGCATCGACGACCCGTCCGGGCTGACCCGGCGTCCTTACGAGTTAGGGATTGACTTGTGCTAGCATCTCGCATACTATCTT
>PWZA01000189.1 GCA_003567655.1 Dehalococcoidia bacterium | reverse complement strand
GGGCCGTTACCTGTAACAGCCTGACACAGGAGACGCCTGACAGCATCTTAGGCCAGCAGGCCAAGTTCTGAACCAAATAGCTTGAGATTCCCGGTGTTCGGGCTGGTGTTATGGTGGGCCACAGCGTACAATAGCAAGAACTTTTAACCTCACCTTTACGCTGACGTTCTAGAGATTATATCCAGAGCCCAAGGACAGGTCAAATTGATTGAGATACTCACGTTAGGACCGGGAGAAGAGGAAAGACTTCACCCGTACGTCCTGAAAGGTTACAGGGATTGGCATGAACGCATCATGCGCGCAGCACCGCAGCTGCGCGGACTCAGCACAGAGCAGACAGGAGCCTGCTTGCGTACCTATCTGGATGAGAACGAATTGGCTGAATTCACCAAATGCGTAGACGACATAGTAAGATGGCTATCTGAGTGTATGGATACCGGGGACACATATTTCCCGAAGGCATACGCACTGTGGGTCGTCAGCCCGATGTTGCGAGTTGAATCGCTGCTCGTAACGGTATGTCGAAGAGCCGAGGCGGAGCAACGGAGGAAGGAATACGAGGACCAATGGTGCGCTGCGCACGTGTATCTAGACCCTCCCACCGACGATGCGAAGAAATATCTGGACGACAAGGACGAGCGCGAGTTCAAGCTGGCCATGGCACGAGCCATACAGGCATACCTGGAGAAGGGCTCAGCTTATGGGACCGATTTGAGGACTCTGGATTACGTCCAGTGGTTAGAGAAGATCGAGGAACTAAAGAAGGAGGAGGCACGAAAGATGCAGGCTTCACGTGCAGCCGCCGAATACAGCGAGCGCCTCAGTCAAGAAATCAAGGATCTGGCCTCCCGGCTTGATCGTGAACGAATAGCCCTCGCAGATTACTTCGAAGCAAAGATCCAGGACAGGAGGTACACGAACTGCAGCTTTCATTATGCCCTCTCCAAAGAGGATGAAGCGAATCTCGACGCTACTCTGATCAGAGTAGCCAACAGGAGGTTAGAACAGCTTCTATCAAGTGATTTGCGCCACTTCGTTAACCTCCCACCCCGATACTACAGGCTCTACTACCCTTTGCCTGTGGCGAACTACAGGTTAGAGAAAGGGCCGTGTATCGGCATAGGTTTCGAGGTCTTTGCTGCTGCCTGCGCAGAGATCTCGCTAAGGCCTGAAAAGAAGAACATCAATGGCTACGAGTTTGCTCTACCATTGATCGAGGATGGGAATGGCCTAGTTCAGTTAGATAGGTCGAAGTTCCTTGCCTATCATCGTCTGATTCTTACACCCGAGGAGCTCGGCGGCTATGTATTCTGGACGAGTATCCCTCTGATTCTTCTCACGGGGCTGCTCACCGGTGAGACAAGGCCCGACGGATGCATGATTTCCGCAGCTTCGGACAGTGTCACGACCTATAGAGTCCAGGGATTCGAGAAGGAAGTTGATGTGCCCGATCAGTTCGCCGAGTATCTAAAGAGCATTGGTAGCATTGACGAGATGATCGCCTTAGGCATTATGCCTGAAAAGGTAGGCAGGATCATTAAGGCTGCGCTTGGCGAGGTGGGGGCAAGAGGTGTAGCTCCGCCGACTAAAGCGCGGGCAGGGAGAACAGGCAGCATGAAGGAGAGGGCCCTTCGGTTCTTTGATCAGGGCAGAAGACCGTCCGATCCTGAACTAAGAGCTTTGGGCATCAAACCGAACACAGCTTACCGCTACTATCAGCAATGGAAAAGAAGGTTTGATCGCAGTTAATCTTAGTCCGATTTTGCCGATAAATCATAGTGACAATCATAGCGGAAAACCGTAGTAACAGTCCTAGTTAATCCTAGCAGTCAATCATAGCGAATCATAGTGGTAATGACAGTACTTCCTGGCTTAGTAGCGTCCAGGTAGAAACCATCAGCTCAAGTGAAGACAAACGCGTAGCCAGTTTGCCCCCCGACCATTGATGCACAACAATCCGACGGTCTCTGTACTCACGTAACAATCTACGCTCATGTGACTCACCACACAAAACAAGTTGATGTTACCTCGAGACAGCGCGACACTGCCTCAACAGATGACGCAGGTGCGCCTGGCCCGAAAGCATGATGCCGAGGTCAGAGTCTGGCTATGTTATGGCGGAGTTCCCGATCTCACTTCATGAACTCAACGAGAAGATGGACCATCCAGCCTGATGTCCAGAGTGAATGTCCCGTCCTCTCCAATACCGACAAGGTTGGAAATGCTTGTTTGACCGCCACTATGGATGCCGATCTGGAAACGCCCGCTTATCGAAGGGCAGGACGGCTGCAATTCGCTTATCACTGTGCCGATTAACGCAGAGTTCTGCTCAATACTTGATTGTAGGTCCGCGACACTAGTTGGCACATTGATTCTTCTAAGGACTAGATCGTGAATTCTGTCGGCCATCCGCGAATCTAACTCTACGGGGAATATTACCGCCGGATCACCCACTTCATAGGTTACATGCATCTCTCTGTTGAGCCTCGGATGAAAGACCCCCAGTCTTAGGAGAGGCTGTCCGTCCAGCACAGTCATGTAACTGAACATCCAACCTGTCTGCTCAATCCCAGATTCTATCTGAGGGTACCCTCGCCAGGCATTCCGAGTTATCTCGGTCTCTTCCTTTATGATAAGCAGTACACGCTCAGTATCAGTAACTTGCTCAGTCGCTAGTTTCCTCTTGACGCCATCGAGCAGTGCGCATAACCCGGCACCCGTGATCAGCCCCATTGTGGTCTTCTGGACTTTCGAACTGTTATCATCATAGAAGGGCATACCGAGTCGGTGGTACGTAGTCCTAGTGTCCGCCGCTAGGATGGCGTACAAACCAAGGTTGATACCAACTGCAATAGTCATTGGCGCTCACCTCGCTGATCTGGAAGTGGAACCCAATGGTTCTCCCGTTCAGAGCATTAGATGCT
Organism: Dehalococcoidia bacterium; assembly: GCA_003567655.1. Taxonomy (GTDB): domain Bacteria; phylum Chloroflexota; class Dehalococcoidia; order GIF9; family AB-539-J10; genus RBG-13-51-36. The sequence continues at coordinate 8,140 of PWZA01000189.1, read as the reverse complement.
AATGCTCTGCGAAACGAATGTCAATTCGAACCTGTGCTACGCGAAGGAGTCAGCAGTGCGAGGGGCGCAGTCAGTCAGTCTGTTCAATCGAGTAACAGAGCATGCCTTTGGTCAGTCAATCAGGTCCAGTTCTCTGATCAGCCGAATAGCACCGGCATTGGTGCACGTGTCAAGATGAGGCTCCAGATGGGCTTGCCCAGCAGGTAACGAATCGCACTCATCTACTGCGTGGTGTAATAGAGCGACATAGGCGTCGGGACGCCGACCGTCAATATAGAAGATGATCTGATCGATTTTCCTTGCTCTAAGTTGGCGTCTGATATCACCCGCTAGGCTTACCATGTGGGTATTGGATTCCTCCCTGCTCAAGGGTTTGCCGTTCTCTTCAACGCGAATGCTGAACAAATAGCCTGAGTTCTGTTGCCTCCGCTTCAACCTGACGTCATAATCGGGTCTTCTCTCATCAGGGAAAAACAGCCCGTACTTCGCGGACAGGATTGCCCACGGCCGGCATCTGCTTTCGCATCGCAGCACGAACCTCTGAATTCTGGGAGATGTGTACATGTCCTGCGGCCCCAGTGTGCCGCAGTTCTTCTTTGCTCCACAGTGCGTAACGTACAAGTTCATATTCTAATGCCTCCTATGGATGTGGATTCATCTGGTAATCTAGCCCAGGCAATATGCTAAGTCAAGACCCCGGGATAGAGACACTCCACTATATCAGCTATGAAACGGGAGTATCGAACAAGACGGGCAAATGTATGGTAGTCCCAGAGACACCGGTGGTTCGACAGAGTACTCCAGGGCGCGTCATACGAGATTGCGCAGTTCAGTGTCCCGCCACAGCCATGAACGCCCCAACGTGCTAACTTGGAACGGATCTCGCGAGGCTCATCAACTCTCAAGAACTGCGCACATAAGTCTCTTGGCAAACTCTGCCTCCCCATACTTGTTTACTAGCGACAACAACATACGATATCTGCTTGTTGGATGATAGGTCTTGGTGGGACGGACGAGTTCTCTAACCATCTCGTGGTAATCCAGAAAGGCGAACTCGGTGAACTCATAATCCGGCCGTGGCAGCACTCTCAGAATGTTCGATAAATCATTGCGGTCGATGTCGAGAGTTACAAGCGTGCACAACGATATATTGAGCACACTCGTTACCTCACTTGAGTCGCTTTCCAGGAACACGGACAGGATTCTCACGTTTTCGATGGAATACGATACTGAAGACAATCCCAACTCCTCCCTCAGTGCTCTCACAACCCAGTGTCTCAGAGCGTCAACGCCTCGACGCCCCTCTTGCAGGTCTCTGGTCGAGAAGGCTTCTTCGAACGAACATGACCAGTGATGCTTGTACCATTCAGTCTTTGGCGAGCGCTTAGTGGTCAACACATATCGATCTTGGGTCACGACGACTATGTGCATGTTGAACCGATGAGGAAAAGATATGTGCTCGGTGCCGCTCAGACAGTCATCTATGATGCGGTCCAGCATATGTGGATTGTCGGGGAGCATCCTGTCACGGAAGAACAATACCTTGCTGTAAAGGACCTCCTTGGTATTCAGGTCTAGTGTCGGCGAGTCCGTAAATGCTCGTGGATTCTTTGCCAGCATGATCGAGCGCCCATCATCCATGAACTTCTTCTCATCATAGAGCGTGTCTTTGTATACTCTATAGGTCTCCTTCACGTCCTGTGAAAGTTCGAACTGCAGCGTATCATGTACGAGGTGCACTTGCGATTCATGTAGCATCCATCCGCGGTCGAGTTCTGGACAGAGCTGCAACGTGATTGCACTGTCGACCCCAATAGCACCGTATTTGGCAAACGACGGGTCTTTGAGCGCTTCTAGGGTTGCGTACACTCTATTCTCGTCGCGCAACCTTCTGTTCAGTTTCTTCACTATAGGAGATAGGCCAGCCAAGATGATGACTCCGATCAGAAGCAACCATGTTGACCAGTTCAGAGGGCGGCCTATCGCGAACATACTCTCTAAGAGGTGCCTAAGCGTAGCTAAGTCGGGATTTGCAAGCTCATTGATCAGCCTTGCCACTAAGAAACCGACCATGAACGTAATCACTGGTACTCTGTATCGGTTAAGGAATCGGTGCAGTCGAAAGACCGCTATGGCGACAGTGTTTCTGTGCCCTGGAACCAACCGAGTGCCTCTAGGTAGTATGCCCATTCGACTCTCAACAGTCTCGTTCTTTGACCGTGCTTCAGAGTGGCTGGGGAGATGCTCTGCGGGCTTCAACTCCGGTTTTCAGTGGGATTCCCCTTTCGGAGCGAAGAATTGGAGCTCTGCCGCAATCTCAACATGTGGACAGCTACTGAGTGCTGGCCTCCCCAAAAGGCGATGACTGACGCATGGATTGTGTGCATACGAGGGCATGCCATGTCACTCCAAAACTCCTAATGCCTCTGAAGATTCTAACTCAGGCTGGAGCATCCTTCAAGCCTCCACAGCTTGGGCATATAGAGGAGATACGTGACTACAGCAACCGGACCACCTCGCAAGCAAGCTATGGTTGATCTGCACAACTTGGACTAATGTTGGATAGCACTCCACGTACCTGTGACGTTGCGACCGAAGGTGGCGATGCGGCTCTAGCTCTTGCACAGAAACGCTGGTAGCTTAGCTGGCCAGTCACTCATGCTGGAGATAGAACCATTCAACCAGATCGATGAGTAAGTCGGCTGGATCCTCCCCACGTTCCTTGATGAATAGCATCTCCTTGAGGTCATTGATCACGAGGAACAGAACCACCCTCCTGTCAGAGCTGAAGATTGTGTTTCGGCGAATATGAGCCGCTTGGTTGGGAGCTTTATTGCAGACCATAATGGCCAAGCGGCCCATTGGTTCGGTCATATAGTTGCAGGTCTGGTCTACTTCTTCCTTTCCAATCTCCATCGCGTCATAGTTCTTGAACTCAAACAGAACCATCCGAGCGTCTAGTTCCTGCAAGAGCTGTCCCCATGCATTTGCAGTGTTAAAACACCGGTTGGGAAATACAGCATCTCGTCGGTCTATGCCCGAATATGTACGCGGCTGTATCTTTGGTTCAGCTAGAGGCGGGACAAAGAGATAACGCAGGATTTCCAAGGATACATCTTCAAAAGCCTTCCATCCTGCCGCGCCAGCCGGGCAAGATAACAGCTTCCTAATGAGTTCGCCAGTTTCGCTCATCTTGCCCCTCAGTCTTTTCTACGAAGTACTTGACAACCAGTTCCTTGTGCTGCAAAAGCAGCCGTTTGAGCTCTGTTCCATCTACGACACGGACTTCGATTCGGCCTCGGGCTTCAGCTGATTCCAGCCAATACCGAGCAGCCGAAGTGAGTTGACTGTTTGTCACTAGGAGTCCTTTGGTTCGTAGCGGAAAGTGTGATAGGTAGTCTACAAGCTGTCGCACTGAACTGAGATCAGCTCTAGCCTGCCGGTAGAACTTCACCTCGACAAGCCAGGTTTCTGTGGCTTCTGCGCCGAACGGATCGGCGCGTGAGTACTCAGCTGTGATATCCACTCGTAAGCCATCGATTGCCTGTTCTCTTTCAATGATCTTGAATCCCAGCCTCGTCAGCAGATCAGCGATAAGGTTCTCAAAGGCTCTCCAATCCAACACGGAGAAATCTATCTGAGGAACAAGCCCTATCCGCTCGACCAGTCGAGTGACCCCTTGATCGAAATCTATGCGGAGATCTAGTAACTGGTAAGACGCCAGAGGCGGCGGAATCTCGCAATCTGCAATCACAACCGGCAACAATGTGATATCTCTGACAGTCAACTCTCTGGCAAGAGCAGCACTTAGTTCGTGCTGTACCCAAACTGAACTGACTGAACTGGGCGATAGCAGGATGACAAGGTAGTCACTGGCCGAAACGGCAGATTCGATGGCTCTAGCTATTGAGTCTCCTGGTTGGAGTTCGTATGTGGCGGAGAAAACGCGAATACCTCGTTTACGAAGCTCTTCAAAAATCCGATGGGCTATCTCTCTGTCAGCACTGGCGTAGCTCAGGAAGACCTCATGCTGCTTCTTGGTGTTTGACTCCTCTCTAGTGTCCATATGACCAACTCATCTGTTTCTCGTGGGGCGATTCCACCCTATGTCTTCGGACTCTGCAGGGTTCTGCCGAATGCAAGATCTGGATGAAGCCACGAAGTGGCGGAACTGCAGACACCGTGTTATGTGATGTGTTGTGTTCTGTTGTTTAACTTCCGATCAATCTGCTTCACCACCTCTGCCGGATTGCCGGCTACTACCACGTGTGGAGGAACATCCTTCGTCACGATAGATCCAGCTGCGACCACTGCTCCACTTCCTATTGAGATGCCGGGCAAAACCACCGAATTCGCGCCTATCCAAACGCTGTCTCCAACCAGAATATCTCCTTCGATTTCCTCTCCTCTATGGTAAGGGATCGAAACATTGTAGTAATCGTGATTTGAGGAGACCATGACTAGGTTCATCCCCGATATGAAATTATGCCCAATAGTAATGCTCCCCTGCCCGCCGATCCAATTGTTATATCCAATGTAGCTATAATCCTCAATTCTCACTTGGCTACCTTTGGCGCTAATATGCGAAAACCTGTTTATGACTACGTGATTCCCGATTACTAATCTTCCGTTGGGTTTCTCGCTCTTGAGATAGCAGAAAGGGTCGACCTTACAGTGACTCCCAATGACAATACCACGAACGCCTACCAGCGTGACCCAGATGGATATTGTCGTACAGCGTCTCCGCATCCGGAGTTTATGTAGAAGCGTGTTGATCATCGCGCAATCTCTGTTCCAGCAACTGTGTATCGGCTACCTCCACCGCAGACGCCGTAAGCGCAGCTAACTCCCTCTCATACTCTTTCTTGACTTTGAACAGAGTTATAGGACCTGAGTGAGTTGCGGGAGTTGAATCTGAGAAAGTTCCGACCAACTTGGATGGTGGACTGCCGTAGATGCGATAAGACATAGTCCCTCTCGTAATGTAATTGGAGCCCCTGCGAACTCCCTCTGACACATACATGAGAATCAACTTATCTCTGGTAACAGTGCTGATCTCCGATTGCCAGGTCGAACTGAACTCACCGCCGACACGATGATTCTCTCCTGATATTGACACATCTTCGTAAGAGGAGGTGATCCTACAAGATCCATGCCTGATAGCTTCAGCCGGAACGGGGTATTGGCTAACGACAAATATCTGGTACCAGTCGCCATCCATATCAAGTCGTCGGTCGAATATTCTGTAGAAGTATCTTGTGTAAAGCCAGCAAAGGCCTCCAAACAAGATTGAGTAGAAACCGATTGCGGCAAGGACCTCGACAACTACTCTTACCAATGGCGGATTTGTGGAGAAGCCTACAAGAATATGATCGTTGAGAAAGACATAGAACAGTAAGGAGCAGGCAAAACTAAGACCAGCGATTCGCGAGATTGAGTTTCTCATATTACGGACTACACTCCTGTGATCGGGCAACCGGGCTTAGGGGAGTCTGGTGGTGTGCCTCGTTATACCCGCGATCAAGCACTACCTCCTCGAGTCAATCAGGCAGGCGTCCACCAAGTCGTCCATGAAGGCCCTTCCTCATTATAGACCACTCCAAGGAAATACGGAAGTGTGAGTCTCACCAACTACGAAATGACCCCGGAAGGGATATCAGCTTCCGGCGCGAGGTGAGCCCGGCAGGTTCAGCCAACTAGTCTATGTTGGAACACGTGGTTACACGTGCCTGAATCACAAAGGGACTCCCATACCCTTCGATGGCTGTCGCCGTTCTATGCAGCGCGCTCCACACCTCGCTAAATGGTGCAATACCCAGCGAGTAAAGAGGGAATTAGCTGCGGTCCACTCAGCACGTCGTATGCTTCTTCAATGACGAGGAAGCCAAATTGCCGAGTGCTGGTCTCCGAAAGCATTCGCACGGCCTGCCAAGAACTCGCAGCCCGTGAATGCGCACACAATGGCATCGAGGGCATCCTCAAGTCCTTTGAAGACTGTGTCCCTGCCTTTGGGCACTGTGCCAAGGAGGATCCGTGCCTCAGGTATTCTATCAACTATACCATTAATCCGGCATGCCAAGGCGTCACGTAAGCGGTCGAGTTCTGAAGCCACGTTAGTCCAGCACTCTTCTGCAGTCAGATTGCGCCAATACTTACGCCTCTTGGTAGTCTTATAACGTAGGCGTTTTTCCAGTCCGAGCATATCGACAATCACTGGATGAGGATATGTCTCTATGAAGCACCGAACATTCCGATTCAAGTGACTAGGTTTAGACACGTCCATCCAGATGTAACCCGCGCTGGTAAGCTGGCGATACAACGCTGCCGATACCGGACCAGGGCGTTCTTTGGAGGGCGTATGCGTTCCTGCCCATTGTTTTGCATACGAGGCTGAGATGGCGTTGTCAGCTGACCTACGCCCGCAGATTGGCAACGGCGATAAAGGTATGTCAAGAACTACGACGCTGGGCAGTGAACCAGTATACCTCTTAACGGCTGCAAGCAGGTGGTGGATGTCGAGGGACTCGGCCGAGGGAGGCGTGCTCAGCCAATCGCTGGCTTCCAATATACGGTCCGAAGTGAATTCATCGCAGCTTCTCGCTACTCGGAGTAGTTGAGGCAAATGCCCTGCAGCTACCGTAACTAGTGCAATACCCGACGGATTTGCTGCTGTCCATGCAGCATCAATTCCGAGAACCAAGCTATCCATTGCCTATATAATATGCAGACGTTCAAGGTAAATCAAGGAGAAACCAATTTCTGGAACCACGCTGGCCTCAAGGGGAAATCTGGTGGTTCAACAGTCTGAGTTATTGTTGACAATCTGAAGAAGCGTGAGGTGGCAGGTGGTGCAGGAGGTGTTGAAGTATGGGCGTCAGGTGTGATGAAATGATATGATTCAACTATGTTGATCACTGCCAGCCATAAGACGAGGTTCTATTGGAGGTGCCATGAAGGATGCTCCTGTGCCGCGCGATCGGTATGGTCTTTGTGATCTGTATGAGAAGTACTGCGACTCGTATCCGTTCGGCTTAAGGCAGACCTCGCGACCAAAACAATGGACTGCCGAAGTGAAGGGGTTTTGGATTAGGGAGGCACAGGGCACACCAAACGTAGTGGTGCGAGGTCACGTAGATGGACCGCTGCATCCTAACCATGAGAACAAGGAATTCATGATTGATGTTGTGTGGGAGAGCATGGCCGATGACGATCTGTGTCTTCGCTTGGTCATGGAGTATGAATACTGCAAGGCCAGAAATGAGCAGGAATGGGATTTCCGGAAGATCCTGCATGCCAAAGCTCATCGCAAGGTATTCGTCTTTGAGGTTAGCAGAACAGAGCAGCTAACTGTTCTGACGAATCATCTGTGTCGCATGATTAGTGGTTCGGGCATACAGCAGCAACCACCGGAGCAATATCTCCTCATTTGCCACTGCGATGGGCCTGGTACTTGTACTACGATCGCCGGCTTTCTTGTGGACCCTGATGGAGGCTGCCAGGCGCTGTCTGGGAAACTGCGGGATGTCCCATGGTAGTGCAGCGTCATACTGTCATTGGCAGGCCCACTGCCAGCAGTGTGTGACCACTTGTACATACAATTCATAGGCACGACCGCTAATGCGAGTCCTACTGTGATGATGCTAGGCCTCACAATACCGAGGAATGTCGTGTCCTTCACCTATGTCGACTTCCTCTTAACAATCAACTCGGATATCTGCCCACTTCTTGATGGATGTCTCAGCAATCGCAGCGCCTGATTCTCTATCTGTCTGATTCTATCTGTCGATAGACCCAGCTCGCGGCTGATCTCGGCCCGGCTCCTGGGCTCATCATCCAGCCCGAACAGGGCACGCAGAAGAGCCCGGTTGCGGGAGTGATACTGCGGAAGGGCCAATCGGCAATCGCTCAATGAGAGTGTCTGCTGTCTCCTTGAGCGCATGAATGTCGGTTGCTCTGACCGGCATACAGAAGATGGCACTGGCCAATGCTTCGTAGCCCTCTATCATTGTTCCCTCCTTCCCCGTTGGCTGGCTCACCTGCATTCAGGGAGAACCCAGAAGATAGCGGATGCTGTATTCACGTACCTTCGCCGCCTTAGCCTTGCCGTCTCCCACCAGTTCATCCATTAGAGTCCAGAACT
>PWZA01000185.1 GCA_003567655.1 Dehalococcoidia bacterium | reverse complement strand
CACGAAGTCCATCGACCACCTCTGATTTGGTCTCTCTGGTGCCGGTAATATCACCCTGGTCATCGCTGCTGTCTTCTTACGTTTCCTCTTCCTCAACGAGAGCCCTTCTTCCCGGTATATCCTCTCCGTCCGCTTATGGTTGACTACCAGCCCTTCACGTTGCAGCAGGAGATGGATCCGGGGGCAACCGAATCTCCGGCGCTGGTGTGCCAGCTCCCGCATTCTCTCGCGTAGCCTCTCATCTCTGTCAGCCGTCACTGGCCGGTAAGCATAGCTTGCCCGTGCCATACCTACCAGCAGGCAGGCCTTCCTTGCACTCCGCCCAAGACTGGTCACCGCATAGGCGACCGCCTGTTTCCTGGTCTTGGGCGTTAGAAGTTTTTTGAGAGCAGTTCCTTCAGCGTCAGATTATCCAGGGCCTGTTCAGCTACAATCTGCTTCAGACGCCGGTTCTCGGCCTCCAATGCTTTCAGACGTCTCAGGTCGTTGACCGTCAAGCCGGCATATTTGGCCTTCCAGTTGTAGTAGGACGCGTCGCTCATCCCGTACCTGCGGCAGAGATCAGCGACTTTAGCCCCTGCCTCCCCCTCCTTGAGCACGGCGATGATCTGTTCCTCTGTGTATCTCCTTGCCTTCAATAGAGCCCTCCTTATGCCTTACTACCACAGGGGGACTCTAAGAGTAACTGGCCTGGTTTTCGGGGGTAAGGTCAGGAGCAACTTCGTAGCGATTCTGAGAAGCTCGCGGCCGCTGTTGCGCATTATGATACTCTCATGGTGTTAGCTTTGGAGGGGATGACCCGCGAGTTCCGAGAATCCGTTACCGAAACTGCCGTTTCCGGGTATCTGGCTCCGCCTCCATCCATGGCTCATATACAGGACAGGTACGATGCGGCCATGCACAACTATTATCTTGCTGCAGCAACGTGTAGACGGGTATTCAGTGAATTGCGTGTCATGGATTCGGCGCAGGACCATTCGCCGTTGGTGGATGAACTATGGCTGGCAGTGTCTTTTTGGACGGAGGGTGATTCACACTACTTGCAGGCACGACAACTGCTGTTAGAGTTTACCGGCTCCGGTCGTGAGTGACTGGACTCTGGGTATGCCGGCGAAAAGGCCTTCGGTAATGGACAATGGCGGTCTGATACGCTTGGATGAACTAACTGAACAACATCGTAGAAGAGCTCATCACGATGTCATCCAAGCCACTGGTCACCCCCAGTCTGGAGGCATTGCGATTCCCGGGGCATGACACCGACTACTACCTTACCCGTTGGCAGACCACTGCCTTCCACCGCAGAGGCGAATAATACAATTCGCTATAAGGTGCAATCCTGAGAGATAGCCAGAGTACTCCACTCTTACCGACTGCTTACAGTCACGCTTCAGCCTTAACGATGGGTGGTATACCCAAATCCATGTTTCCAATGTTCATGACTTCAAACGCGCTTCTGACATCATCGTCAGGATCTGTCTTTAGTTCATTGGGGTTCATGACGTGGTGTCTCAAGGTCTGTGTAGCCTTAACTGCTCGTCTAAGGAGTTCAACGTCTCTCAAATGACCTAACTTGACAGACCTGCTCTTATAGGAGACGAAGCCTTCGAACAGTCTAACATCACCGGCGGGATGAGAGTCATACAGCTTCCTGATCAAATACATTGCTGCAACCAGAACTACACACCCGGGGCCAACATACCACAGACGGGTCTTCCGTCCTTGTTTCTCAATACTCCGTGCTTTGGGGTTACCTGACTTATCGAACGCAACCGACAATGGAGCTTCGATGACCAGGTTCAACAGTGGCCTGTCTCTAGCTATTCTGACAACCTCGCTAAGCGCATCACTGAACCTGAGCTGCTTTGCTTCACTATCGCCGAGCAGCATCCTGCAGCTTCTCCTGTTACTGGAAAAGCCAATGTCAAGAATCAGCCATGTTCCCTTTTCCCACGATATCTCGTTAACTCTTCCTGCACGAATCATCGCGATACCCATCTAGGTTGCATACGCTCTAAGACTGTATCTAGGCAGTCTGAATTGCATTGCAGCCATCTACGCCGACCAGTCAAAGCGGGCTCACTACTGGCATCAAGCTAACGCATCTGTAATAGTATCCCACTTCTCCCTGTATGCCTCCGCGTCCTTTTCGTAGATGACGCACCAAACATCGGTTAGTTTGCCGTCTGCTGGATCCACTCCCACTGGATGTGGCTCCAGGAGATGCTCTAACTCGTTGGATGGAACCACAAACACATCTGGTCCCTCTGTTGGGTCGCCCTTTAGGTCTACCAGTGCATAGTAGTAGCCGTCGTGAACTGGCTTCTTATACGCTTTGATGCCCATACGCCACTTCCACCAGCAATCAGTCCTGCTCCGCTGGAATGCCTCTTGCATAGTCTTAGTATCTAAAGTGATGGACTTGCCATTGTCCGGATTGGCGACCACCATATCCACAGATCTCGTGCCCCTGGTTGTCAACCCGACCGCATATCCCATAGCAGCAAGCCGAAAGGCTATGTAGTGCTCACCTGCAGCTCCCGTTAGAGACCTGTCCTTGCTCATCATCCTCGCCCTCTGTGCACGTTGTCACGGAACGGCGCGACAACCTGCCACTTGCCTGCTCAAGCAAACCAAGACGAATTCACAGATTAACAGATCTGTCACTACAATGGAAGGGGTGCACAAACTGAGTGAGAGTGCAGCACTATGGGTTTCGGCGCGGTTGTGACTAGATCCTTGGCCGTGGCTCCTGCCTAATAGCGCATACGGGTGCAGCTTCAAAGGAGCTCAACCAAGTATCCAGTCACCCACATCGCACTGCCGAAAGTCCTTCCGCCCCGCGGCGACCACGGTGCCGTCGGATCTAAGGCCCACAGTGTGAGCACCACCAGCACCGATCTGCACGATATCCGTCCATTCCTCCACATTGCATTGCCCGTAGTCGTTGTACCCCACTGCGATCACTGTGCCGTTCGACCTAAGGCCCACGGTGTGAGCACCACCGGCGACGACCTGCACGATGTCTGTCCAGTTGTCCACATCACACTGACCATAGGAGTCACGTCCGACGGCGACCGTTGTGCCGTCCGACCTGAGCCCAACCGTGTTGGACCCGCCGGCTGCGATCTCAATGATGTCCGTCCAGGTGCCCACATCACATTGTCCATTGCTGTTCCGTCCCACGGCAACCACAGTGCCGTCCGACATCAACCCCACCGTATGGTATGAGCCTGCGGCAACTCTCGTGATCCCCGTCCAGCTATGCACAGAGCTCTGTCCATAATCGTGGGAGACGTGTGGTCTCAAAGAGACCACGGTGCCATCGGACTTCAGTCCCACCGTGTGCCTCGAGCCAGCAGCGACTTGAACTATGTCAATCCACCAACTTCTTTCTACATCCGTCTGTCCGGACCTGCCATCTCCTACGGCGACCAAGGTGCCGTCTGCTCTCAGGCCAACAGTGTGAGCATAACCAGCAGCGACCTGCACGATGTCCGTCCAGGTGTCCACATCACACTGCTCGTGGTTGTTGCGTCCTACGGCTACCACGATGCCGTTCCGCGTCAGCCCCACCGTGTGATAACCGCCTGCGGCGACCATTGACTTGCCAAGATGGATGCCTTCACCAGGAGTGGTGCCGTTCTCTGATGAAGCTCCATTGCCTGGGTGCCGCTCTCCATCTGGCGATGAGGGTGCCGCAATGACTACAACCATCACAACAACCGCCACAACGCAGGCTATAATGATTCCTATCAGCTTACTCTTGCTCATCTGATCCTCCTTTGTTGCTGGTTCTGCATGGGCACACTCAGTATGACATTCCGGCCACTTGGAAAGGAGACTCCTCAATCCGAAGGGGCTTGTCTGGCGATCAAAAGAGACGTGTGAACAATAACCCTCAGCCCGTCTATGCCGAAATATGTGCCACGGACCGTAACCGAATCTCCTACTCTTGCCCTATTCATTGACGTGTAACTGTCTCCGCCTTCTTCAGACGGATCAACTGATCCTCCTCCTGGGAAAAACCCGGAATAGTCCTCTGCAACGAACGCACTGGTGGCTCTTACGGTAAAACTCTGGTGTTCTGGCCCCAGAGTTAGTCTGATAGCCTTCCGTGGTGGAGACATTGTTCGCATTCTTGTTCTTTCAAGCACCACTCCGGAGATATAGACAATGTCTCTGCGCTCGTATTCACCATTGAGGGCGTTTTCAATGAATTGAGATACAGAGATACTGGTTTCTTCCGGAGCCTCCGGCTCTGCTTCCTCCGGTGCCCGTGGATACACATAAAGGACCTTGGGAGTTCCGTCCTCATAGTAATAGGCTCCGTGAGGGTTTTCGGCAGGCACTCTCACTTCTACTTCGACTTCTCCCATTACGTCTCTAACAGCATCGTCTATTTCTCCCCACGTGGCGCCGGCCGGCACCTGTAAGGGAATCGCATAATCGCCGTCAGCTTCCTCGAAAACGTATATAGTGATGTCACGGTTAACCTTGTCGTCTCGTGATGCCTCCTCTAGCTTGGCGAGATGTCTAGTGACCTCATACAGCGTGCCCAAAGCTACGTCCCGGCCAACCTTCTTGATTCCACCCTGCACAAGCACCTTTGTTGCGGGCACACTTGCTCCTTTGAGAATGGCGTAGCCACCAGCCGTGAATTTGACCAGCCCGTACGCTGCCTTTGCTGCCTTCACAACCGCAACAACAAGGGCACCAATCGCGAGCAAGCTTTCGCTCGTGATCTCCGGATATTCGTCCAACCTCTCCTGCTCGAACACAAGGATTCCGGGCAGATAGTTGCCCTCTGGGTCATGGAGCAGCACTTCGAGTGTGGTGTCGGTAGCAACCAACTCTACAGCCATGCCGTCTACAGGCTGTCCAGTGAACTTATCCTCCACGCGCACCCTCACCTGGGCTTCATCCTTGTCTACCATTGAGACCGAGAATTCGACTTCTCCAGAAACGGTGGTCAGCCCCTCAGCTCTATCCACGATGGCTAGCGCTGGCTCAATGCCGGGACGCGCCAGAACTACGATCAGAGCAACAACTACAATGCACGCTACGATGACTCCTATCAGCCTGTTCGTACTCATCTCACCCTCCACTCAGAGGCCTCCATGATGTCAGTACAGTACGACACTGGGCAAGGAATGTCAATACCCGTCACCCGCGTGTCTGTGGTTGCACAATCGTCAGGAACGTTGGGTCGGGATCTCGTCCATCTCATACGCCAGGAGTGCCTTCACAAGCTCTTAGAACAGCTTGGTGTTGTTCGGCACCTTGAGGTGCAGCAGTTCATGGACGATGGCTTCAGTCCGGAAATGAGCCGGCTGGCTCAGTGTCTCGGAGTTAGACGTGAGACGACCACTGTTGGAGCAGCTTGCCCACTTGCTATTCGTCTGACGGAGGCTGGTTTTCCTAGGCTCGACGCCGATGTGCTTCGCCCACGTCAGGACCTCAGCCCTGAAGACCCAGGCTGGCACCGTCTCGCCGGGTGGGCGAAGCACGCCAGCGTCTCCAATGCTCAAGTGTTTTCCTTATCACAGACATGACGTCCTCGCCGACCTGAGGTATCTCCGCACCCGACACCTTGTCCTCAAGAAGGCCATATAGTCTCTGTCTGATAAGACGTACTTGTTGCTGGACTTCCTGTTCGCGTACTTCTGCAAGCTGGCAGTCATGTCAGAGGCTATATTCTCGGCGTCACCCGCAAGAGAACCTCGTTGCTTGAGAAGCCCCATAATCGTGAATGGTGTCCCCGATACTCCTCGGTCCGCCTGGTCCTTCTCCACCTCGTTTGCCTGCTGATCGAGTTTCTTCAGGCGTTTCAGGGCTTCCTGCGTTTAGATCTGCCGCTGCTCAAAGGCCTCGGCAACCTTGTCTGCGAGCTCACCAATCGAGATAGGATACGGCGTGGTGGAGGCATCCCTCTGCACCTTGTTGCCGATGCTCTTGACAAGGTTGAACGCCTTCACTGTGCCGGGCTGTTTACTTGCTGTCATCTTGTTGTGTTCAGAGCAAACTCTATAACCAGAGGCGCTGTCCATCCAAACACAGCACCATCTCCATAATCGTAGAAGGCTACATCACGAGCAGAGTCGTGGTACTAGGGGTGCCAGAAGGGTGCTGAAAAAGTCGGTTTACAGGCTGACTGTGTCGCGCGATTAAGGTAGAATTGGGCATGTATCTGTCGGAGGTTAAGAAATGCGCGGCATAGTTAGGGAATCAGATCACCATGCTCAGTTCCCTAACTACAGACCAACTGGTACCCCGAAACCACCCGATCCGACACATCAAACCCCTTGTGGACCAAGCTCCGAAAGAGTTCTCCCCGTCTTGCGGCGAATGTACGCTGATATAGGGCGACCGTCAATACCTCCCGAGCACCTGCTCGTAGCGTGTCTCCTTATTGCTCTCTACTCAATACGAAGTGAGCGCCAGTTCTGCGAGCGGCTTCAGTACGACCTCTTGTTCAAGTGGTTCTTGGATCTCAATATGACGGACTCGGCCTTCGACGCTTCGAGCTTCTCCAAGAATAAGGAAAGACTTCTGGAACACCGGGTAGCTCGTGAGTTTCTGACGGCAGTGATCGGAAAGGCCCGTCGCCGGAAGATGTTATCGGATGGCCATTTCACGGTGGCCCGCACTCTGCTGGAGGCGTGGGCTTCTCTGAAGAGCATTCATCCCAAGCATGACGGTAGTACGCCCAAGAGACGCGACAGGAATCCTGAAGTGGATTTTCGTGGAGAGCAGCGGACCAACGATACACACCGATCGAGTACCGACCCCGAAGCGCGGTTGGCGAGGAAAGGGAGAGGTAAAGAAGACAGGTTATGCTTTGCCGGTAATGTGCTGATGAAGACCGCACTGGCCTGGTGATGGATGTGCGGGTTACCAGCGCAACGGGGACTGCAGAACGGGAAACTGCGCTCGATATGATAGACAATGTGCCAGGATCGCGTCGGATCACGGTGGGGGCGGACAAGGGCTATGACACACAGGACTTTGAAAGAGCCTGCCGGGATATGAATCACGCCACATGTGGCACCGCCGGCAGTGGTCAATACTGGATAAGCGGACTACCAGGCATACGGGGTATCAGGTTAGCCAGACGATGCGCAAGCGCATCGAAGAGATCTTCGGTTGGATCAAGACTGTGGGAGGAGGCCACAAGCTTCGGTACAAAGGGGTAGCTTGTGACCAACTGTGGGCGGAACTAGCGACGGCGGCTACAACCTGGTCCGCATGGCGCAACTGATGGCCACGTGCCCTGCATAGCCGTAGAGTTCGCCCAACGAGCCCCAAAAGGCTCAAAACAGGGCTGAAGAACCATCTTAAACAGACCAAAGCTCCTCAGAGTTCGTTCCGATAGCCTTTCTGACAAGAACTTTGACGGCAAGAACCGCTGGTAACCTCTCATTTCAGCACCCTGCCAGGCATTACGTGGTTGCCTGTAGCCGTGCTAATCCTCTGATCAAAGCGAACTGTAGAGCAGCTATCTTGGCTTTTGGAGTAAGGTTCATTCCTCAGACCCCCTGCGTTGGTATATAATGGCATATGCCTAAAGAAGCAGTCTCCTCTCTAGCTTGTGACCGAAGAAGTATCGAGTCGAGAGGTCTTCCAAGAAGAGGTAATAGGAAAGAGTACACATACACTGGATAGCAAATCAAACACGAACGTAGGTTAAGATGCATTATGGGGTCAAGGTTGCTATCACTTCTGGAATCGCTTTTTTTCCGTATCTTGGGATCTATGTCGCCATACCAACTGCGTATATCATGGGGATGGATACGATCTCAGCCCTCGTATGGTCAGCCTCCGGTTATTATGCAGCGGTGCCTTTTGTCGACATCTTCGTCGAGAAGCTGATGAAGCTGAGTCGTTTCAAGAATCTGGTGGAAAGGAGTCAGAGGAGTCGTGTCTCGCTGTACTATAGCAGACATGCGGACTGGACTCTGGCCTTGCTGGGACCAGTTATCGGAATATGGGTTGCTCCCCTGATTGGCAGGCTGGCTGGGCTCAGGAGAAGGAAGATATATCTTCTGCTGTTCATCGGTGCAGTTCTTTGTGCTCTGGCAGTTGTGGGTATCATGGAAGCGGGCTTGCGAGTGGTAACCGATTTGGTTCCTGGCTGGCTTCTTGATATGATCCCGGACTAGAGATGGCGACTAGAGAGGTCTTATATGCGGCCCACTGAGCTGGAGGGGACCCTGGAACACTTCACCTTCTGGGATGCTTTGCATTATGCTGGCAAAGCTATGCTCGGGCCTTTCAAGCCGTTGCTTCCGCAGTCTCTCAACTCATCACCGATACCCAAGAAGCCCGACAACGCAGATCAGTCCATCTGCCTTGTTTTGCTGGGAGACGTAATGGTTAACAAGCTTGTATTCCGTAGAAGGCCAGACCTCTATGCTAACCTGCCTGCCAGAATACTTGAATGTGATCTGCTTTTTGCGAACTTGGAGTTTCCCATCCAGCCAGCGAAACCCCTGCGGGGATTTCCCCGCTTCAACGGAAGCACCGAATACCTAGATCTGGTTTTGGCCCCATTAGGGCCAGGCTGCCTGAACATTGCCAACAACCATTGCCTGGATATGGGTTGGGAAGGGTTGGAAGCCACTGTTGATCTTCTACAGAGGAGGAGCATACCTTATGTCGGTAGAAAGGAGGGAGGGCGTTCCTTCAAGACTCTCACGATAAAGGGGCGAGATGCATCCATAACCGGCTTCACTCACAGCACTAACCGCCGGAAGAATCACGCCCACAATCCGGTGAACCTCTTAAGACTTAATAACTGCAATAGAGAGCTGAACGGCTTCGATCACTTGCTTACGACGGTGGCCGAGATGAAGGAAGCGGGAGATATGGTCCTTCTGAGTCTCCACTGGGGACTCGAATTTGAGTCAGGTCCCACTGCCCACCAAGTCGATATGGCTCACCGATTAATAGAGGGTGGGGTGGACCTGCTTATCGGCCATCACCCGCATGTTCTCCAGCCCGTGGAAATCTGGCCCGGGCCGGATGGTGCTCCCCGGTTGATCATCTACTCTTTGGGGAACTGGATGACTAACATGAGAAAAACCGCCACGCGGGTCACGGCCGCGCTGAAGGCCTGGGTGAACGAGAAGGGGCAGCTGCAGGGGGTTGAAACCCATCCCTTTTTCTTCAGCTATAGGGATATGACTTATCACCCTCTGCGAAAGGATAGCCCACAAGCGAAGTATGTTCCCTCGTCTTTTTGGGAATGCATGGTCAGAGAGTCCTAGCACAGAGGAGTGCTGCAAGAACTGAGAGAAATCTGATAGGAACAGCACTGGCCACCAGACTGAAATCGTGACGTTTAGAGCCATTATTGCACCTTCTACTCCATCATGGTCGTAGATGTCTGGCGTCAACCTCTATTGTTGAAGCATGATCACACCTTAAGCCAGATTGTTGCCTCTCTAACACGCGACTTCTGATGAGGGATGCTCCGAGGCTTGCTTCAACCCTGCCAATCCAGCAGTTAGCGACAACTCCACTGAAACAGGCGAACAGGCGGCGAGACGTTGACAATGATTGAGGTCGGCTGCAGTATTCTTGGTGGGCAATTCGCCAGAAGACGACTGGCTGCCTATGCAAAACTCGTTGAACTGACACCCGAACGGACGTGTGGACAATGTGTGTGTCGCTATGGTCAAGGCTACAGAGTCAGGGAGGCAGACGATGGGAATCCATGGTGGTCTAGGCGAAGGGGAACCTGAGAATACCGAAGAGGAAAGACGGCAGACACTTGGTCGGAGCGAGGAAGCGGGCTCTCGAGAGTGGCTTGTGGGCGACAGAATTCAGAACCGTTTTGAGATGTATCACATTCTGGGCGGGCCGGGAAAGAGCGGCACGGGCATGATCTACGTCTGTTATGATGCCACGGGGCACCCAAAACCGGCCACCTGTGGGCTGTTTTGGGTGGCCCGTGACAATGACTCCTATCTCAAGGATCTTCCCGCTGAGCCATGGTATTTGCGGAGGATGTATTCCTATGTGGAGGGAGAGGAAGGAAACAGGCTGCAGACATAGAGAGATGAACTCATACAGAAGACAAGTCATGATGCGCGGCCCTTCCACATCCCCAGTGCCAGCTGGTCCGAGGGTGTGACCACCCCGGAGATCGCGCTGCCGCTGCAGTGTTCCTATGCCTTGGAGGAGAACCGGAAGGGCTGGCGAGAAGACTGGCGCAAGTATGCGCGCGTCCGTGTTGACGGCCTCGATGTTGAGGAAGACCCTTCTGACGCCGCAAAGTCCAGGGAGGCTAACCAGGGGCCGGTTGGTAGATATAGATGTGACGATGAAGACCTCGGGGATGTGATCCAGACAGATACTAGTCAAGCGGTAGAGCAACGCTTGCCGGACCACAAGGAGGTTGACACCCTCGATGAACTCCAAAGGGAGACGGGCCAGCAGGAACAGTTCGTCTTCATCAACAGCGAAGGGTTTATCAAGAGAACTGGTGATTTCGATCAGCTTGATGAATGCGTCAAAAGCAGTTGGAACAAGCGCTTCGTGCTCACTGCCGAAGCCGGCAACAGTCTCGCCAGCTATACTGGAGATAGTGGAATTCGAACCCCCGACCTTCCCGATGCGATCGGGACGCTCTCCAATACTCCGGTATTTCCTGCTGAGCAGAACAAGTGGGCGGTTATGGAAGCTAACCTGGAGACTGTCGCTGGGTCGGAGCAAAAAGGAATCCGCCCGGTCCTTATAGTGAGCAACGAAGAATTTAACCAGGCGATGCCGAACGTCACAGTTCTACCTCTCACTTCAGCCAAGCGTCGTTTGTATCCTTCTGAGGTCTTCCTTCCCTAGGGAAAAGCAGGGCAGCCGATGGACTCAATTGTTATGGCCCATCAGATAAGGACTATCTCAAAGCAGATGCTGGGAGGCCTGCTTGGCTACCTAGAGGACGCTCAACTTTGGGATGAAGTCCAGACGGCTATCAAGGAACACTTGGATATCAACTAGGGCAAAAGCCTTTTGCGCATCCCCTTCAGCTCAAATAACCCGCTCGACACTCGCTTGTTTTGTGGCTGAGGTGAGGTCGGGGAGAACTGCCGACTATGTTCGTGTCATTTCTGCAAGTAGACCGCTAATTTCTGTAATATTTTTGCAAGCGGATGGTGGGCAGTACTGGATTTGAACCAGTGACCTCCTGTGTGTAAGACATTACACAGCTTTGGAGTTTCACTGCTTTGTGAACTCCAGGAATTGATTGCAGCTTCTCCAAAAGCTCAGGACTGGCT
>PWZA01000098.1 GCA_003567655.1 Dehalococcoidia bacterium | reverse complement strand
GCACTGTCTAAAGCGATTGGCCGAGTCGGTTGGCAAGACGGGCAAAGCCTACGGTGTGGACATTTCCTCAGGTATGCTGGAGGTCACAACAAGAAGGCTGACTAAGGCCCGACTGATGGATAGGGTGGAGCTATATTGCGGGGATGCCGCGACTCTCCCATATGGTGACAACACTTTCGACGCTGCCTTTATGAGCTTTACCCTTGAGCTCTTCGATACCCCTGAGATCCCGAAGCTGCTCGAAGAAGTGAAGAGAGTTCTCAAGTCCCAGGGTAGGATTGGCATTGTAAGCATGTCCAAAGAGAACGGGAACCCTCTCCTACTGAGGCTTTATGAGTGGGCGCATAGCACGTGGCCTGAGTATGTTGATTGCAGACCCATCTATTTAGAGCAATCATTGAGGGATGCTGGATATGAGATAAGAAATGGGGAGAAAGTGAAGATGTTTGGCCTACCTGGCGAGATTGTCGTCGCTGTGAAAGAAAGCTAGACCCCAAACCAACCCGGGCATTTGAGGCAACAAACACTCATATCGTTCAGTCCTTCGCCGCTGGGCGTATATCGCTCGGTTGCTTCACTGTCACCAGGGTCCGGTTGAACGCGTTAGGCACACCAGGAGACTTATGTGTTGTTGGGGGCCTCACATGGGTGTATAATCAGCTACACCGAAGGTCCCTCTGTAGAGCGTTATGGTTATAGGGAGGCGAATGCTTGCCATGGCGTATGATGAACTAGTCGATAGCATAGTGGAAGAGGCATTCTCGCTTATGGAGACTGGGCGTTGGGAGAGAGTCCTGGAGTGCAGTAATAGGGCTTTGGAGTACCAACGTGACAGCACCGATATCTGGCCGATCAGATCAATGGCGCTTAGAATGCTAAGCAGACATGAAGAAGCTGTTAGATCATGTGAGGCTGCTCTGGGTTTCGACCCTAAGAGTGCTACGGCGTGGACTGAGAAGGGTACAGTGCTTTGCGATGTAGGTCGCTATGAAGAGGCCGTACACTGCTTTGAGGCAGCTTTGCGCTATCATCAACGCCATGCAGCGGCTTGGCACGGCAAAGGTGTTGTCCTCTGTGAGCTGGGTCGTTTTGGAGAAGCTATGGATTTCTTTGACGCAGCTCTGAGCTACGACCAACACTATGTACCGGCGTGGCACGACAAAGGTGTTGCACTCTGCGAACTGGGTTGCTACAAAGAAGCTCTGAACTCCCTTGGCGCAGCCTTGCGCTACAAGTCAGATGACGCAGGCCCCTGGTGTTGCAGAGGATATGTCCTTGGAAAGCTGGAGCGTCATGAGGAAGCCCTGAAGTCTTATGAACAGGCTTTGTGGTATGAACCTGATCTTCTTAAGGCCCTGTGTGGTAGAGGAGACACCATGCAGCTATTGGGGCTTGCTAATGTACCGTCGGTAGATGCTTCTCATGTAGCTTGCGAGCTACAGACCGCGTTGCAGGCAGCGCTCGAAGAGATTCGGGAAGTGAAGAATGCCCCTGACACATCTGACCTTCATGCATGTTGTACCGCTGTTTCCGGCATTGTCAAAGCTCTGTTGAGGATCGGGTACGTGAAAGAGGCTGAACCTGTTGGGGAGGAAGCACGACACCTGATTTCGGCAGTCCTTGAGCAAGACGAGACTCCAAGGCTTAAGCCATTGGAGGAGATTCTAGAGACTCTCCTACTGTTGGGTGGGGCAGAAGATGCCTTGAGGCGTTTGCAGGAAATATCAAGCTTCCATGGAATCCCATTAAACGATGAAGAGCAAACCTCGATGCTCCGATTGGTTTGTAGGCGTCTCGCACAAGATGTTGGGAACTATGATGGAGCAACTCAAGTGCCCGAGCAAATCCGCGATACCAAAGAAAGGGAACGGGCATTAGGCAATGTTTGCGAAGCACTTGCTCGTAGCGGGCATATTGCTAGGGCAGTGGAGTTGGCTCAAGAGATTGGCGACGATACGCCAGAATCCAGCCGGTCCTTCGTCTTGCTCATGATCTGCAACGCAATGTGTGAGAAGGGACAACTTCAAGAAGCACTTGTCATGTGCAGGACTAAGGCTCCACATGAGCTCCAATCAGTACTGTTAACTGTCGCTACAGAGTTAGCGAAGCAGGATCAGACTCAGAGGGCGAGAGAACTCCTTAAGGAGGCGTTGGAGTTTCCCAGCGAGGATAACGACTGGTACGACGACTGGTTGCTGTCTCGAGAATCACAAGTGCTGGCTCAGGCAGGGGAATTCAAGGAATCCTTAGAAGTGGCCGAAAGGATTGGTGATCGCGACAGTTATTATGAGTCCCTAAGCAAGATTTCTGGAGCCCGTGCGGCCAGAGGGCAGATAGATAGAGCCCTGGTGATTGCACATAATCTCGAGTCTAAAGGATTAGGCACTGAAGCCCTATGTCGCATTTCACAGGCGCTCGCTGAAACAGGGCATATTGGGGAGGCCAAGGACATCATCTGTAGGATTGGCGACGACGATAGACGTTCAGATGCCTTAGCCTGCATAGGCGAGGTGCTGGCAAGACAGGGGAAGGCGCTGGAAGCTCTTGAGGTTGTCGAGAGACTCCCGAGCGAGCATAGATACAGAGGGTCCGACATGTTTGATGCTCTCATACGAACGCTAACTTCGTCTGGAAGAATGGAGAGGCAATACAGACTTCGCGTTTGTACACTTCAGTTGACCGGGTAAGGGCACTAGCTGATATCTACTTGGCGATTCAACAGCGTAAGCTCCCGAAAGGGCAGCAGAGACGAGTAGACCAATGAGCGAGACAGTATAGCAGGTATGAGCTGAAACCAGCCAGCTTCAGAGATCTAGATGGAACAAGCAAATGCACGATTCACAGTGGTCCCTAGGTAAGCGGAAGGTATTGCTGTATCGCCCCTGTAGCAACATCCCGACAGAGTTGAAGGCGGCGCCCTTGGCGTTGCTGTGCATCTCCAGACTGCTAGATACGAAGACGTATGAAACAGTAATTGTGTCGGGGGACTTGTATGAAGCTCCCCATGACGTCGTGATTGACGCCTGTGAAGACGCCGTGTGTCTCGGCATATCTGCTTTGACTGGGCCGGAACTGCTCGATTGTGTCGCATTAGCGAGATCAGTTAGGGATGCGTACCCAGGTCTGCCTATTGTCTGGGGTGGTTGGCATCCATCTTTAAATGCCGAACAGACAGCACAGTCGGAGTTAGTAGATGTCGTCGTTAGAGGCCAAGGTGAGGTGACATTCGCAGAAACCGTAGATGCTCTCACAGAGGGCGCACCACTGCACCACGTCGACGGGATTTCCTTCAAGAACGGTGAAGAAGTCTACCACTGCCCAGATAGAGAAATCAGTGACATCAACTTGTTTCCTGATATCCCATACAATCTCATCAATGTTGAGAAGACTCTATTCCACAATGAGTGGGCTAAGAGAGGGCTAGATTTCCTGTCGAGCTACGGTTGCCCTTTTGACTGTGCCTTCTGCTGTGAAGCATCTATGAATAAGAGGAAACTCAACGCCTTGGAGCCTGGGAGAGTTGCAGAGCAGGTGGAGAGCCTCGTTGTCGATTACGCCATAGATGGTCTGGCTATGTATGACAGCCTATTCTTCAGTTCAGAAACGAGAGTTCGCCTATTCTGCGAGGAACTGCTCAGACGAAATCTAAGCATCAAATGGTTTGAGGCGAACGGTCGCATTAGCCAGTTGCTTAGGTACGATGATGCAACTTGGGATCTGATTGTCCGTAGTGGATGTACGAATATCGTGGTGGGCGCGGAGTCAGGCCTCCAAGAGGCATTGAACCTTATTGACAAGGACCTCCGTGTTGAGGAAACAGTCATGCTTGCTGAGAAGTGCCGAAGATATGATCTGTCTGTCACGTTTAGCATCCTATGCGGATTGCCCTGGGACATGGATAGAAGTGAGGCGGAGGCGATGGTCGGTAGGGAGTTGCGGCATTCAATTCAGCTTGCCGACAGACTTCTCTCGTTAAGTCCGCGAAACATAGTCGTTCTACGTCCTTTTACTCCTTATCCAGGGGCTAGGCTTTTCTCGCAAGCTGTACAGAAGGGATTACTCGTACCGACCTGTCTGGAAGAATGGGCGCAATGGAGTAGCTTTGAGAGATGTGACCCACTGAACACTCCGTGGATTACGGCAAAACAAGCCAGCTTGATCATGTTCGTATCAAAGGGTATTCTGCCTTATCTTCATGAGTCTTTCTCGAACGTCATGAGTTCGCAGTATTCTCGTCGGTCTCTTAGGGTGTTGAAGCGACTTCTTATGTTCTCGTACCTGTTGTCTGTTAGGATGCGCTGGAGACTGAAGATCTTTGCTTTCCCAGCGGAGTCAAGGCTCTACGCGTTGTCGGCGAGACTGGTGGATATGCTGCAGAGTCGAGTTGTGAAAAAGTAGGATGAGCTAATCGCAGGCACATAGAAAATGAAAGAGATGGCGTGATGTGCTATCATTTTGCAGGATTAGTTTGTCCATTGAGCTCTATCTCAAAGAAGGAGGCGCACAATGAAGTCCAGTCTAGAGGAGAGAAGGATAGAAGCTGAGCAGGCGAGAGAGCTACGGGAGCTTGCACTGCCAGCAACTGACACCATTTCGGAGTGGTTCTCCCAGGACCAGCAACACAGACTGACGAGACTATCCGATGCCGCGACATCTTACTCCAAGTACAGCGTGTATCAGGTGTACTCTGAGCACAGCAAGACGCTGTGAGGCTCGCTATATCGACCAGGAAGTGCTGTAACCGCGGTGTTGTCTCGTAGTCTTGTGTCAGTACCGCAGGACCCAACACAAGAGATCGAAAGAGGTGTGGCCGTGGTTTCACACTTGTCCACTACCAAATAGACAGGCAGTCTCCTCCATATGAAGGCACTCAGGAACGTGTACCAAATGCACTTTGAGGTCTCGAGAGCCTGCAATCTGTCTTGCACATATTGTTACGCTGACCCTGTGCTACCTGTATCTAGCTCGTTCATGCCGGAAGATATAGCTCTGAGATACATTGATCTAGTCCTCGGACGAACCTGCTCCACTAGCATCGAGTTCGTCTTTCACGGCGGAGAGCCTCTCCTGCAATCAGAAACTTGGTTCGAGAACGTCATGAAATATGGCACGCGACGCGCTGATGGACGCCACAAGAACGTACGCTTTCTCATGCAGAGCAACGGAACGGTACTCCCTCCTGAGAAGCTAGATGTCATGATCCGACACAGAGTGCTAGTTGGAGTAAGCTTGGACGGTCCTCCGAGGATTAACGAGATGTCACGGGGCAAGACGGACTTGGTTCTAGGCAACATTGAAAAGCTGAGAGAGTCACAATGCTTCGGTGGGGCTATATGTGTAATCAACAAACACAATCACTCTCGCATCACAGAGGTCCTAGCTTTCTTGGAAGCACTGGGCATCTACTGGTTAGTAGCTAATCCAGTTCACGCAGCGGGGAGAGGCAGGATACTTGACATGCTTGGCCCCGGTGAAATCTTTGCTGCCTATGTGGGAATCTATGAGTACCTTGAAAGAACTCTCGGTGAAGCGGTACTTGAAGCTAACATGGCCATGACATTAACCAGATTCCTCCAGTCGCCCAGCCTCCGTGACTTTGAAGACATCCTCATCTGCAGCCACCCTATTTGCGGCGGTGGCATAACCATGGTCTTCTGTGATATCAACGGCGTTTTGTATCCATGCGGTTGCTCGGGCCACGGAGCGTTCGCACTCGGTAGCGTTGACTCAGTAGATGATGGAACCTTTGTCAATCGGGTTGGAGAGTTCCACACCAAGCCGCCGAAGTACTTCAGTGAGTGCCAGTTATGCGACGCTGCTCAGATCTGCACCTTTGGCTGTCCTGCTTTTGATCCGCTCGACCCTAGTACAGAAGCATCGATATGTACAGCCACAAGAATGCTCCACTCCTTTCTTCAGCAGCAGGACAAGCACACCATTCAAGTCATTGTGAATAATATGCAAGGCAGGATTCATGAGCGAAGAGGTTATCATGCAGGCTCCATCTGTTAACATAATGCTGACAAATGTCTGCACTAATCGATGCAAATACTGCTTTGCTCCCGTAGCTAGGGACAGCAGCGCCGTCAAGGCATCCTACATTTCAGTGGATGATCTTCGTTCTGTGCTTGCCTTTCTGAAGCGGTCAAGAGTGCGCAGTGTACGGTTGCTCGGTGGCGAGCCTTTACTCCACCCTGATCTCGGACTCATCCTCGCTGAAATAGCCAGCGACGACGCATTTGATCACGTCAGTATCTTCACAGGAGGAGTGTTTGAGCCTGACAAGATTGAGTGCCTTGCTAACGATAAGATTAGCCTCGTAGTGAACACGAATCTTCCGAAGGACTACGCCTCGAAGTCTTATCGTCAGCTCATCTCCAATCTGGAAACTATGGCAGATACGGGGGTGAAGTTCGCGCTCGGGTTCAACATTTACGAAGAGGATGGGCACTGGTCGCCACTAGTCACGTTGGGGGCTGAACTTGGAGTAGACACATTGAGAATCTGTATAGCCTGCCCGACTGTTGCTGGAGACACACTGTTCTTAGGCTTAGAGCAGCAACGGAAGTTAGGCCCCCATTTGTACTCGCTGATCGCTCAGTGTGCTGAGAAGCAGATAGATGTGCTGTTTGACTGCGTTGTACCTCCATGCATATTCACCGATGCGCAGTGGGGAAGCATTTGTAGGATGTTCCCGAAGATCGAACACGGTGCCTCAGTCTGCAGTCCTTGTTTGGATATCGACCCAGATCTGCGTGTGTATAGGTGTTTTGCCATAAGAGAACCTTCAGTTGCACTAGATGCCTTCGACAACACCGCAGAGCTGAATGATTTCTTCTGCAATCAGGTCGATGCATTCAAATGGTACGCGACCAGGACAGAGTGTAGCGACTGTACCCACCGGTTAGCAAGAATCTGTCAAGGGGGATGCATTGCCTTCTACTGGCCTCAGATCACTGCTCTACGGGAAGGGCTCAATCGAACACGTGCGATATTCGACAGGGCCTACGCCTCATTGAGATCCAAGGAGTACGATTCCGCGGTCAAGAGCTTCGAACTAGGGTTGGAGTCCAGTGCAATAGATGTCAACATCATTAGTGACTACATATATGCCCTGCTGAAGTGCGCACATATAGATAAGGCAGAAGAGGCACTCAAGTCTTACCAACGAGTACTGCAGGTAGATGGGTCTGGCGCAAGCTTTTTGCTTAGAGGCCTGATCTGCGAGGCGAGACAGGAATACCGTCTCGCCAAAGCTCATTATCGGAGGGCACTCCGACAAATCGATCATAAGAAGCGAGCAGAACTGTTGATAAGACTCGCGGCGCTCTCAGAGGAGTCCGTGAGAGCTGAGGGAACGACGGATGCGCTCCGAGAGTAGACCAGGAGGGAGGAGTTGCCTTGTTCTTCTGTCGGGTGGGATTGACTCTGCAACGGCCGCATATTGGATGATAAGGAGGGGCTATAGAGCTGAAGCTCTTTTCTTCGATTTTGGCCGTAGCGAGGTTGATGGCCCCAGACAGTGTGCCAGAACCATTGCCCAACACTTGGGTGTGCATCTGCATGTGGTAAGAACTGCTTTATGGGGAGAGCTTCTGGAACACATAGCGAGAAGTAATCAGTCCTACTCGTTTGATGCAGCCACCAACGTTGAACGGGTCCTGTTGTTCTGTAACGTCTCCTGTCTCTGCGCTATGGCCATGACTTACGCTTCAATGTTGAACATCACCAGAATCGTTCTGGGTATCAACCAAGGAGATATGGCTACGGGTAAGGGCCTTCACGCGCTCTTCCGAATGTCTACTAAGCTGATGGCACAGATGACGGCAAGTGAGTTAGAGATTCTAATGCCGTTTGTACGGAAAGACAAAGCCGCGGTCTTAAGCACAGCGGTGAGGCTAGGAGTTCCGCTCACAGACACATGGAGTTGTGGAAGAGATGCCGATGTACATTGCGGAACATGTGTCGAGTGCCAGGATAGGCAATGGGCGTTTCATGAGGCGGCGCTGAGAGACCCAACAGAGTACAGAATCCGGCCGAAAACTCGCGGTTGACACATACGGCGGGGCTTGCCCGCACGGTGGGGGTGCCCTCTCGGGCAAAGATCCATCCAAAGTCGACCGGTCAGGAGCCTACATGGCACGCTACATCGCGAAGAACATAGTGGCGGCCGGCCTGGCAGAACGCTGCACCATCCAGTTGTCCTATGCTACAGAAAGGGCGCAGCCGCTCTCGTTGACGGTCGATCTACACGGCACCGGAATCGTCGGAGAGGAGCGGCTGGAGCAGGTTGTACCCATCCTGTTCAGTCTGACACCGAAAGGTATCGCCGAAACCCTGTCGCTGCATCGCTCCAGCTACCAGAAGACAGCAGCGTTCGGGCATTTCGGTAGGGAACTCCCGGGATTCACATGGGAGAAGACCGACATGACGGCAATCTTGCGGCATTATGCCGGAGTGAAAGGAGGAACTGACAATGACAACAGATGCCAGAGTGCAAGCAGTGATCTACATTCCTATTAGGAAGCCCGCCGAGCCCGAGCCGGACAGAGTAGAGCCGGACAAGGTGCGGGAAGCCACCAAGAAGCAAGCGATAGAGGCAAAGGAGGCAGCATATGCAGTCTCGCAAGAAGACTCAGGACGAGTGTGAAGAACACAGGTATCGCTACGAGCCCAGGATCGTAGACCGGATCATGCTGCCGGATGATGTGTCCGGACTCGTTGGTGTAAGGCAATGGGGACTGCACCAGGATTTGTACATCACCTCAGTAATCTTTCGACGCAGGTACGACTCCCCGGTCATCTGGGCGGACAAGATTCCCACCGCGAAGAACCGCAATGGAATACACGCCTGGCGGGTGCCTCTCCCGCCCAATGGGGCGATAGACTATCGAGATGAAACCGTGCTCGGTGTGGTTGAACTGACTGGCTAGGTGGTGGTACACGAAGACGGAGTGCTCCGCGGTGAATGCTGCAGGGCTCTCATGTTCATTGCCCACCCGGATCTGGCAGTGCGGTTAAGCAGGATATACGGCATACCGGCAATGGCCTCAGATAGCTGGTCCTATGTATGCCGAAGTATCCATTCCTGGATGTACAGCAATGATGGTATAAGCGTGCTAAAACACAACGCCGATCTCATATCGGATATGCAGGCGAAGAAGCTGCTCAGCCAGGTGGGCAGTCTCCGAACTGAGACGCAGCCGGGGACACTAGCCAAGCGAATATGTGAGTATCTCAAAGACAAAGGCGAACCGTTGCAGGAGGATTCTGACTACATATGGCCGTGCACCCCTTACTTCACTCTGATTGTGAGGACTGCTGCTCTGCAGCAGCGGTTGCCAGAAGACTGGAAGGCCTTCCTGGATGAGGGCAGCTTCATGCGCAATGACACAATCGCCGTACTGCAGGCAGAGTGTCCCGGTGAAGTCAACAGCCCCCTGTCAAGAATGCTTGACAGTGGCTTCGCGGATCAGAAGGACTACGTTCTGACCCTGCCGGTATGTCCAAGATCATCGCGATTGAGGCGGCATAGTGATGGCAAATCAGGACAGATCAGCCTGCGTGCCGACTGGCTGAGATCCGAGATCGACTGGCTGAATGCCAGGACCAGGGCCAAGTTCTGGTGGGACGACAGAAGCGCAGACTCAGACAATACAGACGATTAATAGGGGAAGATGCTACCGGTACCGGACGGCTAGCTTGTCAAAGGATCATCCGGGCCTGCACTGGCCCTGCTGTATAGGAGGACAGCGTGGAGTGTTGGCTATGGAGGTGGGCCAAGAAGAGACTGATAGCACACGTAGACGTGTTCAAGAGAAGATGGACAAGCTAAGGGCAAGAGGGCGAAAGGCCCCCCAGTGAAGGCTGTCACTTCCAGTGCAAGCTGCACAATCCTCGCTTTTGTGTGGAAGAGCTGTGTTGACGGCGCCTCCCGGTTGGCTTACTATGGGTGTTGCTGAGCGCTGGCGAGGGTGATCCTTGGGTTCGTACTAGAAGCGAACTGCGGCCGCGGAAGGCAGGACAAAACGAGAGAGGAGACCGGGCACATGGAGATCGTACTCGTGAAGGAGAAAGAAACGCCGGGCACCTGGAGATACAAGGAGAAGAAGGACGACCGCCCCATGGCGATCTACTTGACCAAAGAGCAGGTCAAAGAACTCGGCGACCCGGAATCAATCAGGGTCACGATAACGCCGGCATAGGGGATTATCTGGTGCACTCAAATACCGTTGATATCACCGGCGTGGGGCCGGTCCTGTTTGAGCGCAGCAGAAAGGCCAAGCGTGTAGTCATCTCCGTGAAGCCATTCGCAGGGGTTCGGGTTGCTGTTCCTTACGGATCATCCTTCCAGAAGGCCAAGGAGTTCGCGTATACCAAGGTAGACTGGATGCAGAGGCAACTTGCAAGGATGAAGCAATATGAAGAAGGCGATGATGGTGCTGGCAAATCTGCTCTTGACAGCATCGATAGAGCGCAAGTCAGACGGAAGCTCATCAGAAGGCTGGAGTACTTGGCCGCAGAACACGGTTTCACCTATAACAGGGTGTTCATTCGCAATCAGAAGACGAGATTGGGGACCTGCTCGAATAGAAACAACATTGGTCTGAATATCAAGGTCAGCCGCCTACCCGAAGAACTGATGGACTACGTGATTCTGCATGAGCTTGCTCATACCAGGGTCAAGAACCACGGCAATGACTTCTGGATGCTCATGGATAAGCTCGTGGAAAATGGCAAGGCCAAGGCGGCGAGGGTACGTGAATACAGCATTCGCCATCTTCTGAGTTCTCCGTGAATGCAGGTGAGCCCGCCAACGGGGAAGGAGGGAAGAGTGACAGAAAGCTACGAAGGATTGGCCAGTGCCATCTTCTGTATGCGGGTCAGAGCAACCGGTATTCATACGCTCAGGAAAACAGCGGACACTCTCATAGGTCGATTGCCGGTTGGCCTGCCGCAGTATCACTCCCGCAACCGGGCTGTTCTGCGTGCCCTGTTCGGGCTAGACGGTGAGCCCAGGAGCCGGGCCGAGATCGGTCGCGAGGTGGGTCTGTCGACAGAGAGGATCAGACAGATAGAGGCTCAAGCCTTACGAATGCTGAGGCATCCGTCAAGAAGTGAGCCGCTATCCGAGTTGATTACGAGGAGGAAGTCGAGCTAGGTGAACGACACAACA
Organism: Dehalococcoidia bacterium; assembly: GCA_003567655.1. Classification (GTDB taxonomy): domain Bacteria; phylum Chloroflexota; class Dehalococcoidia; order GIF9; family AB-539-J10; genus RBG-13-51-36. The sequence goes on along the minus strand of PWZA01000098.1, from coordinate 221 downwards.
TTCCTCGGTAACGTTCAATCCAACATGCCCGACAGAAGGTCGACTTGGGTCTTTCTAACGCCATAGTATGTCTTGGACACCGTGCAAAGAGCCGTACGTATGCGGAGGCTGAGATACATAGGTAACACTCATGGTATGGTTGGTGACGATACCGACCTAGCGTGAGGAGTTACCGATATGGGAAAGTCAGCCAGTTTCTACTTCTTCAAGAGAAAGCCCTT